>NZ_CP029987.1 GCF_003355005.1 Sphingomonas sp. FARSPH
TTCCCGCCCCTGGGCGGCGGTGATCAACGGCGCCGCCTATACCGCGGTCGACAAGGCGGAAACCGACCTCGTCACCGCCTGGGCGGTCAATGCGATGGCGCCCGCGGCGTTCGCGGAAGGCTGCGCGAAGGCTGGCATCCCGCTCGTTCAGGTATCGACCGACTATGTCTTCGCCGGCGACAAGGCAGACGCGTGGGAAGTCGACGATCCCGTCGCACCGCTTGGCGTCTATGGCGCGTCCAAGCTGGGCGGCGAGCTCGCGGTGCGGACCAGCGGCGCACGCCATGCGATCGTGCGCACCGCCTGGGTGGTGAGCGCGCACGGCAACAACTTCGTCAAGACGATGCTGCGTATCGCCGAAGGTCGCGACCGGCTGACCGTGGTCGACGACCAGCGCGGCAGCCCGACGAGCGCGGCCGACCTGGCGCAGGCGCTGATGACGATCGCGGTGCGGCTCGCTGACGATGCGGCCGCGCCGACCGGCACTTTCCACTTCAGCAATGCCGGCGCCATCAGCTGGGCGGATTTCGCGATCGAGATATTCCGCCAGTCGGCGGCCCGTGGCGGCCCCTCGGCTGAGGTCGCGCGCATTTCCAGCAGCGACTATCCGACCCCGGCGCGGCGCCCGGCCAATTCGCTGCTCAGCCATGACGCGATCCGCACCGCTTACGGCATCATCCCGCGCGACTGGCGCGCGGCACTCAGCCACATCCTCGACGAACTGATCGGAACGAACACGTGAAGGGCATTATTCTCGCCGGCGGGTCCGGCACGCGGCTCCATCCGGCGACGCTGGCGGTGAACAAGCAGCTGCTGCCCGTCTACGACAAGCCGATGATCTATTATCCGCTCAGCGTGCTGATGCTAGCCGGAATCCGCGACATCCTGATCATCTCGAGCCCCGAATATCTCGGCAATTACGAGCGCCTGTTCGGCGATGGATCGGCGTTCGGGATCAGCATGTCCTACGCGGAGCAGCCAAGCCCCGACGGTCTCGCGCAGGCGTTTACGATCGGCGCCGACTTCATCGGTACCGACCGCGTCGCGCTGGTGCTGGGCGACAACATCTTCTTTGGGGCGGGTTTGCC
Organism: Sphingomonas sp. FARSPH; assembly: GCF_003355005.1. Classification (NCBI taxonomy): domain Bacteria; kingdom Pseudomonadati; phylum Pseudomonadota; class Alphaproteobacteria; order Sphingomonadales; family Sphingomonadaceae; genus Sphingomonas; species Sphingomonas sp. FARSPH. The sequence continues at coordinate 1,089 of NZ_CP029987.1, forward strand.
CGATTTGCTCGCCAGCGCCGTCGGACGTGCACGCGGCGCCACCGTATTCTCCTATCGCGTGGAGGATCCGGAGCGATACGGCGTCGTCGCGTTCGGCGAGGACGGGCGTGCGATAAGCCTCGAGGAAAAGCCGGCGCAGCCGAAATCCAACCATGCGGTGACGGGGTTGTATTTCTACGACAACCGTGTCGTCGACCTCGCCCGCACGCTGAAACCGTCGACGCGTGGCGAGCTCGAGATCACCGATCTCAACCGCCTCTACATGGAGGCGGGCGACCTCTACGTCGAGCAGATGGGCCGCGGCTATGCATGGCTCGACACCGGCACGCACGACAGCCTGATCGAGGCAAGCGAATTCGTCCGCACATTGCAGAAACGCCAGGGCGTTCAGATCGCCTGCCTGGAGGAAATCGCATTCCAGAAGGGCTTCATTTCCGCCGATCAGGCGCGGAACGCAGGGGAGCGCTTCCAAAGGACGGCATATGGGCAGGCGATCCTCGCGGCCGTCGAAGGCCGCGGTTTCGCCTGAGCCGGCTAGCGCATAGCTACCGAGGTCAAGTTATCGACGTGTCGACATACCTACATGTGAGACTCTCTGCCCAATCCCATCTCAGCGGCGCTGAAGCGCATCGCGTCGCTGCGCATCTCGCGCGTGGCGATCAGGCCGTCACGGCTTGCGAGGAAGGCCCAGCTCGAGTGCGGGGTAGGGGGCGGGATGAGGGCGGCGGGGTCGAGCACTGCGATGGTGATGCCGCCGGCGCGGCGGGCGGACGGCGCGCGCAGGGCCGCGATGCCGGCGGTCCGCGCCTCAGCGGCGAGCGCCTGTGTCGCGGCATAATCGGTCGGGTGCGTCCAGCGGCCGGGCGGCGTGTCGAACGGCGCCTGCGTCAGATCCAGCGCGGCGTCGCTCGCGACGTGCACCGCAAAGGCGGACATCGGCGTCGGCGTACGCGGCCGCTGGAAGCCCGGCGAGCGCGCAAAGGCGACGAGCCGCCAATAGGCGGTTTCGGCGACCGCGGTGGCGATATCCTCCGCCGCGTAGAAGATGCCCGGCAGCACGTCGGGGCTGCGGAAGCGCGACGGCCGCCCCAGGCCATAGCGGAACGGCGCGGCGAGCAGCCAGGGCAGGCGTTCGGCCGCGGGCGGCAGCGCCGGCTTGACCGCATCCGCCAGCGCCTCGAGCAACGCCTGGTCCGCCCCGTCATCGGCGAGGCGATTGGTCGCGATGCGATGCTGCGCCTCGACCATGCGGATCACGCGGCCGCGATAGGGGCGGGCCTGCGCGGCGAGATCGATGGTCATGGCAGCAGGGGAGGGGACGTCAGACGCGGGCGCGCAGCGCGTCGACGTAATCGCCGGTGCGCAGCAGGCCGCGAACGCTGGTGACGAGATCGATCGGCGCGGCGCCCAGGTCGAGGTTGGGCGTCGCCAGCCACGAGCGGGCCGCGTCATCGTCCTGCCCCAGCCAGCTGTCGAGCGAGCGGAACAGGCGCAGGAGATGCTGGGCGAGTTCGAACGGTTTGCTGCCGGGCTCGAGACGATAGGCGCCACTGCGCAGGCGCGAGACGGTCGGTGCCGACAGGCCGATGATCGCACCCAGCCGCGCGTTGGACAGCGACCAGAAGGCCGCAATCCGCGCGATCGCCTCGCTGAGCACGCGCGACGCATCGGGATCTTGGACGGGGAGGGCGGTGGCCATGATCATTCTCCTCAGGAACGATATAGCGCATTATCGTTCCATAAAACAGCCCGACCCTAATTTCGCGTATGTCGACATGTATGTCAGTTGTACTATCGACATGTAGTAGCATGTTGCTGGTCAGGGAGAAGGGGGCCGTACGTCGCCCGCGATGTGCAGAGCGTCGCAGCACTGGCTTCGAAGATGCTGAGGACCCGGCGAGGATCGGCGCACGATACCAAATTGCCATCGCCGCTCCCGCAAGCTCCGCGTCGATTTGCACCGGAATGAAGCTATCAGGACAACAGTCTGCATGGCCGGTATCGCCATGACGAAACATGACATGGGTGTCGGGCTCTTCCCACGGCACCTGCCGCCTTTATCAACATTTGCAGCAGCGTATCGCCGGCTGTGGCACGAATACCACCATCGCGACAAAGGTTCGGCACCATTGCGGCAGGCCATTGCCAGTCGGCAAAAAATGACAAGACTGACACAATCGAGGAGCGGGGGCGTCAGGCGTCCGACCGGGGGAGTTATCATGGCCGTGAAGTCGTATCGTACGTCGTTGCGTTTGGCGTTGTCTGCGCTGGCTCTGGGAGCGGGGCTGACCGCGCTGCCGGCCACGGCGCAGACCCGCACTCCGCCGCCTCCGCCGTCGGGCGGCTATTATATGGCCAACGGCACGCGCACGACCGACTATAACGCCGCGCTCGCCTCGTGGCGCAACGACGCGCAGTTCAAGGTCGATTATTCCAAGGCGTTCTTGGGGCTCGAATATGCCTATGTCCTGGGGCTCAACGGCGCCGGGCAGACGGTCGGCGTCAACGATGGCGGCGTGCTGTTCAGCCATCCTTCCTTCTCGGGAACCGGCAAGATCACCGGCCTGCGCACCGCCGCGCCCGCCGGCTATGGCAATGACGGCCAGATCAACCCGCGCACGCCCTGGGATTATCACGGCACGCACGTCGCCGGCACCGTCGCGGGCAACCGTACCGCCAACGGCGTGATGTTCGGCAATGCCTATGGCGCCAACATCCTGGCGGCCACGATCAACTTCTCGGCCGGCGACTTCCTGTGGGCGCGCGACGTCGGGATCGACGGCTCGACGACGGTCTCGGCCCCGCGGCAGAACATCGTCGACCTCGCCAACACCGGCAAGGTACGCATCATCAACAACAGCTGGGGCGTCAGCACCTCGGCGCCCTACACCCTGTCGCTGGCGCAGGCGAGGTCGACCTTCGCACAGACTCTCAACGGCTTCTACGACCCCGTCCTCAAGAACGACGTGCTGGTCGTCTTCTCGGCCGGCAACGACGCGGGCGCGCATGCCAGCCTCGATGCGGTGACGCCGCTCAACGACCTGCGCCTGCGTTCGAACTGGCTGTCGGTCGTCAATTACCAGGCGAGCGGCACCGCCGATCCCAGCTCCAGCCTGTGCGGCCAGACCGCGACCTGGTGCGTCGCCGCGCCGGGCAGCCAGATCATCTCGACCTTCAACGTCACGACGCTCGATCGCGCCGGGGTCCAGGCGAAATACACCCGCGCCATGTATCCGACGATCTACAGCGCGACGACGGTCGCCGGCTTGCAGAATGCGGCGGTCAACGCCTGGATCAACGTCCTCAACGGCTATCTCAACCGCCAGTTCGCCGCCCAGCAGGCGGGCAAGGCGTTCGACCTGGATGCGGAAAGCACCTTCCTCGCGCAGCAGGCGGTCGGCATCTCGCTCGCTTATGGCGCGCGCTTCGTCAACGCCGATCCCGATGGCTATACCAGCCGCCTCGCCGGCATCGTCTCGGCCAACACCGACGTCCTCGGCGTCGATTTCTCGAAGCTGGTGCTGACCAAGGCCAATGCGCAGCTGCAGGCCGACATGAAGCAGTTCCTGACGATCAGCGGCCCGGGCTATGGCGCGCTGACCGGCACGTCGATGGCGGCGCCCAACGTGTCGGGCTTCGCGGCCGTGCTGATGAGCCGGTTCCCGAACTACAACACCGGCCTCATCTCCGACATCCTCGTGTCGAGCTCGAAGGATCTCGACACGCCTGGCGTCGACCTGAAGTCGGGCTGGGGCGCGCCGCAGATGGACGTCGCGCTGGCCGGTCCCACCGCGCTGCGCCAGACGCGCGAGGTCAACGTCCTGACGGGCAGTGTCGACATCTGGAGCAACAACATCCAGGACGCGCGTGATCGCTATTCGGCCGAGGTGCTGGCGAGCTTCCCGAGCGACATCGGCGGCCTCACCAAGCGCGGCGGGGGCGAGCTGATCCTGTCGGGCACCAACAGCTACAGCGGCGCGACCCGCGTCGAACAGGGCACGCTGACCGTCAACGGCGCGCTGACCCGCTCGGCACTGACCGCGATCGGGGGCGGCACCATCGGCGGCACCGGCAGCCTCGCCTCGCTGACCGCGGCGAGCGGCGGCATCGTCGCGCCGGGCAACGTCGGCGCGATCGGCACGCTCAATGTGACGGGCACCACCACCTTTGCGGCGGGCAGCCAATATCTGGTCGACGTCGGCCTGCCCGGCACGTCGGACTTGATCGCGACCAACCGCGCGGTCCTGAGCGGCGGCACCGTCACGCTGCGGCCGACCGCGCGCGATCCGCGCTTCGGCGACAGCTACACGATCCTGAGCGCGACCAATGGCGTCACCGGCACGTTCGCCGACACCACGTCGTTCAGCGCGATCCTGTACCCGCTGCTCAGCTACGGCCCGACGGCCGTCACCGCGAGCGTCGCGGCGCGCGCCTATACCAGCGTCGTCGCCAACACGCCGGTGCAGATGGCCTATGCCCGCCTGCTCGATGACAATCGTGCCGGCGCGTACAACGCGCTGTTCAGCGTCTACGGCAACCTCGATCTCCAATCGGCGGCGACGATCCAAGGCACGCTCGAATCGCTCGCGCCGCGCTCCGAGACGACACGCCGTGCGATCGGCACCGTCGCGACCGACAATATGGCGCGCTTCTACCGCGACCGGATCGCCGGCCTGACGCCGGAGACGTTCCAGGGCGGATCGATCGCGATGATCGGCAAGCCGATGGAGTTCGCCGCCAACGAGATCGCGATGCCTGGTCAGGCCGCGACGGTCAGCGACACGCCGACGACGACGCTGCAGGAAAACGTCCTGCCGGAGAATGCCGCCGTCTATCTGGCGGGCGGCTATATCGACGGATCGGGCGCGGCGATGCCGGGGACGGCGCCGGGCGGGCGCGATCGGTTCGACGGTTTCTACGTCGCGACCGGTATCGAGGCGCGCGTCAGCGACGCCGCGATGCTCGGCTTCGGCTTTTCGTACACCAAACTCGACGGCAAGCTGCGCGTCGGCCAGTCCGCGCGCGGCGAGCTGATCCAGGGCACGCTCTACGGCCGTCTCGGGGGGTCGCTCGGCCCCTCGCTCGACGTACAGACGAGTGCCGGTGTCTACCAGTCGACAACCCGACGTGTCGGCGACTTCCTCGGCACTGCCTATGACCTGCGCGGCCGCGACAATGCGCTCGCGCTGTCGGCGGAGGTCGGCGCAAGCTACACTGCGGGCAGCGAGGCGCTGCGCTTCGGCCCGCGCGTGTCGGTGCGCACCAACCGCATCGACTTCACGCCGACCGCCGAAACCGGCACCGGCGGCCCGGCGCTGGTTACGGGCAAGGACGAATTCCTGAGCGTCCAGGGTCGTGCCGGCCTGCAGCTCGACGGCGATGCGCAGGGGCTGCGGCCCTTTGCCTCAGCCTATTACGTCCACGACTTCCACGATCGCCCGAACGCCGCGTTCATCGGCTTCGCCAACGGCACGCCGCTGCGCGTACCCTTCGCGGTTGCAACGCAGGACCAGGATTGGGGCGAGCTATCGGCGGGTATCTCCTACCGCGCCCGCAACGTCACCGTATCGCTGTCCGCCGACACGACGATCGAGCGGACCGACGTGCGCAACCAGGCGTACCGCGCGGGGATGAAGCTGTCGTTCTGAGCGCCGGCCCGGAAAGCGCGCAGCCGCGCATATCGTGGTGCCAGATTACAGGGGAGGGGGCGGCGGACAATCGGGTCTGCCGCCCCTTTCGCATGTTGGCGGGTTAAGCCCCGGCTCACGCCGGCGCGATTACCCGCCGGTTCGAAAGGAATGTCGCATGCTTGCCGCCTCGCTGATCGTCTCCCTGTCGATGGGGCAGGGGGCGCCACTGGTTTCCACGATGCCCGCGCGGTTCCACAACCGGCCGGGTGCCAGCGTCGCGGCGCGCGATACGGATATCGGCCGCTGCCGTGCGATCGCCACGGGGCCACTGGTGACGGAGCGTGCGGGCAGGTCGCTGACCCCGCCGGTCGGCGATCCCGCTCTTCTCCCGCGTGCGGTCGCCGCGCGGAGTGGTGACATCGACACCTGTATGGCCGACCGCGGCTGGCGGCTCTACGCGCTCTCGCCGCGCGAGCAGACGACCTGGACGCGACTGTCCGCCGCAGCGCGCCTGCGCCTCGCCGAACGCCTGACGGGTGCCGACCACCCGCACCTCGGCCATCTCGTCCGACCGGCGCAGCGGTTCGGGCTCCGCGCGCTGGGACGATAGCAACATTTCGTCACCTTTTGCCGGCAGCACGCGTTATCGCAGGCCATCCGACCGAGGTTTCCGACGCTCCATGCCCCGACCCGAAGACCGCGCCGCCATTCTCGACGCGCGACGCATGCTGAAGATGGCGCGATCCGCGCATGCCTACGTCCGCGGCAACACCGCGCATTTCTACGACTGGCTCGCCCAATCCCCCGCCGCGAAGCGCGTCCCGCGCGGGCCGGACATCTGGATCTGCGGCGACTGCCATCTCGGCAACCTCGGCCCGCTGGCCGATGACGACGGGCGCGTCGCGATCCAGATCCGCGATCTCGACCAGGCGGTGATCGGCAATCCCGCGCATGACCTGATCCGGCTGGGCCTGTCGCTCGCCACCGCGGCGCGTGGGTCCGACCTGCCCGGCGTCGTCACGCTGCGGATGATGGAGGAGATGGTCGAGGGCTATGCCGCGGCGATCGCCGACCCGACCGGCACCGCGCCGGGCGAGGCCTCCGACACCGTGCGCAGCGTCGAGCGCGAGGCGTTGGGGCGGCGCTGGCGGCATCTGGCGCGGGAGCGGCTGGACGATGTCGAACCGCGCATCCCGCTCGGCAAGAAATTCTGGGCGCTGTCCGACGCGGAAAAGGCGGCGTTGGCCGACCTGTTCGCCGACGACCGCGTCGCGGCGATGGTCCTGTCGCTGAAGGGCAAGGCGAAGGCGCGCGACGTGCGGCTGATCGACGCGGCCTATTGGATGAAGGGGTGCAGTTCGCTCGGCCTGCTGCGCTATGCCGCAATCGTCGGGCTGAAATCGGGCAAGGGTCATTGGTCCTATGCGCTCGTCGACCTGAAGGAAGCGGTCGATCCCGTCGCGCCCGCCGCGCGCGGCGCGGCGATGCCGCGCGACAATGCCGAGCGGGTCGTCGCCGCGGCGCGCGCGCTGTCGCCCTATCTCGGCACGCGGATGCTGCCGGTGCGGATGCTCGGCCGGTCGCTGTTCATCCGCGAGCTGACGCCGCACGACCTGAAGCTGGAGGTCGAGCAGTTCAATCGCGGCGAGGCGGTCTGCGCCGCGCGTGCGCTCGCCTTCGTCGTCGGCAAGGCGCATGCGCGCCAGATGGATGCGGCGACACGCGCCGACTGGCTGGCGACGCTGGAGCAGGGACGGCGCGGCACGTGCGATACGCCGTCCTGGCTGTGGGAAAGCGTCGTCGCGCTCGCCGCCCGGCACGAGGCGGGGTATCTCGACCATTGCCGGCGCTACGCGCTGGCGGCATAAACATGTCGTCTTGTCGACAGATCGACAGGAGGACAATTACACTTTTACACGCTCATCGCCGCGCCGCGCACACCATCGCGCAGATCCGCGCGACGTCGTCCTCGGCAAGGTCGGCGTAAAGCGGCAGCGCGAGGACCGTGGCGCTCGCCCGCTCGGCAACGGGCAGAGTGGCGGGTCCATGACGATAGGCGGGCATCGCGCTCAGCAGGGGGTGGAAGTATCGCCGGGAGAGGACGTTGTAGCGCGCCAGGTGCCGCTGCAACGCATCGCGATCGACGCCGAAGGCCGCCGGGTCGACCAGGATCGGCATGAAGCCGAAATTGGCAACGACGTCGGCGCGCGGCTGCGTCGCGATCGTGATCCCGTCCACCCCTGCAAGCTGCGCGCGATAGGTCGCATCCAGCGCCGCCAGGCGCGTGCGGATCGCCGGCATGGGCGCGAGCATCAACCGACCCATCAGCGCGTGCAGCTCGCTCATCTTGGCGTTGGTCGCGGCGGCATGGACGATCCCGCCCGCGTCCATGCCGTGGTTGGCGAAGGCGTCGAAGCCCGCGGAGCGCGCCGCATCGGCATAAGCGAGCGCGCCGCCTTCGACGGCCTGGAACGGCTTGGTCGCGTGCAGGCTGAACATGCTGATATCGCCGAACGTCCCGATCGGCCGCCCGCCGACTTCGACGCCAAAGGCATGCGCGGCATCGTAGAGCAGCGTCAGCCCGTGTCGCCGCGCGATCGCGGCGAGCGCCGCATCGTCGCACGGCGTGCCGAAGACGTGGACGCCAAGGATCGCGACGCTCGCCGGTCCCACCGCCGCGGCGACCGCAGCGGGATCGAGCGTCAGCGTCGCCGGCGCGATATCGACGAAGACGGGGCGCAGGCCGCAGCGCAGGATCGCGTTGCCGGTCGCGACGAAGGTGAAGGGCGTCGTGATGACCTCGCCGCCCGCGGGCAGCGCGGATAAGGCCGCCTCCAGCGCCAGCGCGCCGTTGGCGAAGAGCCGCAGCTGCGGCGTGCCGACGACGGGGAGGAGTTCAGCGGCGAACCGTTGCAGCTGGGGGCCGTTGTTCGACAGGTAGCGGCTGTCCCAGATCTCGGCGAGGCCGGCGGTGAACGCCGCGATCGGCGGCAGGTTGGGCCGCGTCACCGGGATCGGCGTGTCGAAGGGGTGCAGGCTCATCGCGCCTCCGGCACCGGGCGCAGCCGCGGCGGTCGCGGCATGAGCGTAACGTCGCTCGGCACCGTCGAAAGCGCGGTGCAGCCGGGATAGAGAATGCTGCGGTCGCCGACCGCGATGCGCCCCGCAACGACCGCATGCGGATGCAATGTGATGCCGTCGCCAAGGATCGGCGCCGCCTCCAGCGACGGCGACCGGCGATCCGCGGTCAGTTCGGCACCGACGATCGTCTGCGCCATCAGCGTCAGGTCGCGGCCGGCGCAGCCGTGGAAGGCGATGCCGGCGGGCGCATCGATCAGCAGGCCCGGCCCGATCCGCGACATCGGCGCGATGTCGATGCCGTTGCAATAGACGTTGGCCAGCCACGCCCAGCGCGCGCGGCGCAGCCGGCCGGCGGCATGATGCGCGTGCGAGCGGCGATAGAGCGCAACCGCGATGCGCCCGGCAAGGCCGATGCGCCGCCCCTGCGCCATCCAAGCCGCCCGCCGTTGCGCGTCGCCGCGACGCAGCGCGTCGGCCGACCAGGCGCCCGGCTCGGGCAGCGCGGGGGCTTGCGCCGGGGACGCCTGCGCTTCGCCGAGCTGGACCCTCGCCATGGGACTGAACACCCCCTGTCCGCCCGGAACGGTGTCGAAGAGGTTGACCTTCATCGCCAGGAAAACGCGGTCGCCGATGTCGACCGGGCCGATGATCGCGCCGTGCGCGCCGATCCGCACGTCGTCGCCCAGCTGCGGCGCCTCGTCCAGCGGCGCGTGCGCACCGTGCCAGGGCGCGCAGACCGTATTGGCGTAGAGGGTGAGGTTGCGGCCGGCCCTGGCGTTGATCAGCGTGCCGGCGAGATGCGGCAGGAACGCCCCGCCGCCCAGGCACGCCTGCGGCACGATCGTCACCTTGTGGAACAATCGGTTGAGCAAGGCGCAGGCGCGCGCGATGCGGCGCAGGCCGCGAAGGTGCAGCCAGTGCGCGATACGATAGGTAAGGAGCGCGACCAGCGGACTGAACAAGGCGGTGCGTAGCCGCAGCCGAAAGCTTGCCGGCCCCGTTCCGAACCGCTGCATCTCCGCGATCGTGCGATCGATGTCGGCGCGATAGTCGCGCCAGGTCGCCGACCAGCGCCCGTGGTCGCACGGCGGCAGCGCATGAGGGCGGGGCTTCGGGACCGGGGGCGGATCGCCCGCCTGCGGCGCGACCGCACTGACCCCGCGGCTGCCGGCCGGCATGTCGAACAGCGCGCCCGCGCCCGGTGCGATCGTCGCGCCGTCGCCGATCCGCACCGCCTTCATGATCCCGCTGAGGAAACCCATCGACACGCCGTCGCCGAGCACGGGCAGCGCGCCGCCCGCCGCGGCATCGTCCTCGCGCATGCGGCTGCCGACCCCGGTCAGCGCGAGCATCGTCAGGTCGCGGCCGGCATGGCCAGACAGGCACAGGGCAAGCGGCGTGGGCAGCAGGAGGCCCGGCCCGATCGCGCTGTCGGCGGGGATTTCGGCGCCCGTGACCAGCGTGTTCGCCTGCGTCAGCAGCCGCGCAAGGAAGCCGTGCCCGCGCAGCCGCGCCCACCGGCCGAGGCGATGGAGCGCGACCGCGACGAAACCGGGATCGAGCCACCACGTCGCCGGCCGATAGCCGAACCGCGATTCCTGGTAGCGACGGCTGGCGCGCGCATCCTGCGCGAGCAGGTTCCGCAGGCCGCTGGGCGGAGAGGGGGAGGGAACCGGCTCAGCCACCACCCGCCGCTCCGACCAGCAGGGCTGCCGCATCCTGTTCGCGGCGATAGGCACGCATTCCCGGCGCGAACCACAAGGCGAGCAACGCGGCCGTCGCGACGATCGCCCCCGCCGCGATCCGCGGCCATGGCGCATCGGCAAACGTCGCCAGCAGCGTCCGCAACAGCAACGCCGCGACCAGCGCCGGCAGCAGCGACGCCGCCAGCAGGGAAAGGCGCGGCCGCAGGATCGCGACGAGCGCGAGGCCGGCGAGCGCCAGCGTCGCGGTGATGGCGATCGCCGCCCCGACGGGGCCGCGGGCCGCGATCATCGCCGGCAGGATGCCGATGCACAGCAGCACCGCGCCCGCCGCGACCCCCGTCAGCATCCGCTCGCGCCCGCGGGCGAGCATCGCGGGCGACAGGATCGCCAGCATCGCGGTCGCCGGCAGCGCGGGCATCAGCCAGGCAAGGCACGTCGCCGCCCGCGCGTCGACCGCGGTGCCGTAGAAGATGCGCATGATGTCGGGCGCCAGCAGCACGCCCGTCGCCGCCAGCACCGCCCCCGCGCCCAGCGCCAACGCCGCGGCGCGCGCGACCTGCCGCGCGAAGTCATCCGGCCTGTGGATCGCGCAATAGGACAGGACGGGGCTGAGCGGCGCGGCGAGCAGCCAGCACAGGCCGAACAGCGGCGTCATCGGGCGAAAGGCCGCCGCATAAACCCCAAGGTCGGCCGGCCTCGCCAGCAGATCGAGCAGGAAGGTGCCGCTGTTGAGCACGACCTGCAGGCACAGGGCGGCGAGCGCGTAGAGGCTGATCCCGCCCAGGAAAACACGGCTCAGCCGGTCGCGCGACAGGCGCGCGCGCGGCGTCGCACCGAGCAGACGGATCGCCGCGCGCCGGCTCCACGCGATCGCCGCGACTTCGCGCAGCACGATCAGCGCCGGCAGGAACAGCACCACATGCGCTGTCATGCCGCCCACCGCGATACCGCACAGCGCGACGGCGAGCGTCGCCGCCTGCGTCACGATCACGATCCGGGCGGGCACGTGTTGCAGCTGCCGCGCCTGGAAAACCGCGAACAGCGCATTGTTGTGCGCATAGAGGATGACGAGCCCCGTCGCGGCGAACAGCAGCATCTGCGCGCCGTCGCCCCGCCGCCAGCCGATCGCGAGGCAGGCAAGCGCGATCAGCGCACACGGTACCAGCCGCCAGGCGAGCAGATCCTCGATCGCTGCAACCTCGCTCGCCGGATCGCGCGCGGTGTCGCGGCAGGCGAGCGCGGTCGTGCCGAGGTCGGTGGCATCGCGCGCCAGCGAGAAGATCGTGGCGACGAGCGCGAACACGCCGAAATCGGCCGCGCGCATCGTACGCCCGGCCAGGATCGTCAGCGCCAGCGAACAGCCCATGCCGACCAGCGCGGCGAGCAACAGCAGCGACTGGCTGCGCGCGATCCCCCGTTGCCGCATCGCTCAGGCCGCCCCCGCGGTCAGCGCGGCGTCATAGGCGGCCACCAAGGTCGCGAAATGCGCGTCCTCGCCGAACCGGTCGCGCACCATCGCATGCCCCTGCGCGCCGAGCGTCCGGCACAATGCATCGTCGTCCCACAGCCGGCGCATCTGGGCGGCGAGATCGGCGGCATCGTCGGGCGCGAAGTGGAGGCCGGTCACGCCCTCGCGCACGGTGTCGCGCAGTGCGCCGATGCGCGCGGCGATCACCGGCACACCATGCGCCATCGCCTCGGCCGCGACGATCGCGAACGTTTCGAACCAGCGGCTCGGCACGACGAGGAAACGGCAGTCGCGATAGAAAAGCGCAAGGTCGTCCGGCCCCGTGGTGACGATCGTCCGCACGCCGCGCTCGCGGCCATAGGCGGGATCGCTGCCGCGCGGGCCGGCAAGGCAGGTGGGAATGCCGGTGGCCGCCGCGGCCTCGATCAGCAGGTCGATGCCCTTTTCGGGGACGAAACGGCCAGCATAGCCCGCATGTCGGCCCGATGCGGGGTCGACCGGCGTCGCGGCCGCGGCGATCATGCACGGATTGACGGTGATGCGCGCCGGATCGATCCCCGCCCGCGCGACCAGCCAGTCGCGGCTGAATTCGGTCAGCACGACGAAGCGCGCGACGTGCCGGCGGTAGACGTCGCGCCGTGCGGCGATGGCATGGCGCAGGCCGAAGGCGATGCTTTCGGGCAGATTGTCGCGGCAGTTCTTCAGCGCGACGCGCTGCGCGCCGCGGTCGAGGCACTCGGTGCACACGCGCGCGCCGTCATGGTGCGTCGCCACCGGGCAGGTGATGCGGAAATCGTAGCAGCTGTGGACGACGGGAACGCCCGCGCGTGCGCAGACCTCGAAAACCCAGGGCGTGATGAGGGGGTAGAGCTCGTGCGTGTGGACGATGTCGGGCCGGTCCGCCGCGATCTGCGCGGCGAAGGCGGCAAGCGTCGCGGGCGGATAGAGGCCGTTGGCAAAGGCGCGGACCCGCGCGCCCATCCCCTCGCCGAGCGCGCGGCTGTCGCGCGCGAACGTCGTCACGGCGAGCCCCCGGCGCCGCGACAGCGCGATCGTCGCATCCCACGCATTGTCCGACCCGCCGCCCCCGCGATGCCGGTTGAAGACGTGGAGGACCTTCATCCCGTCAGGGCGACGAAATGCTCGGGCCTGTAGGGCTCGCCGATCGCCTCTTGCGACAGCGGGTGCCCCGCCTTGCGGGCCGCGACCATCTCGCGGAACAGCGTCGCATAGCCGTCGACGACCGCATCCCAGCGGAACGCGCTCGCCTCGCGCGCCTGCGCCGCCCGGCCCAGCGCGGCGCGGCGGTCGGGATCGGCATCGAGGTCGCGCAGCAGCGCGGCGAGATGCCCCGGCGTCTTGGCGAAATAGGGATTGTCGGGCCCCAGATTCTCGCGGTGGAAGACGACGTCGATCGGCACGCACGGCGCGCCGTGGTGCATCGCGCGCAGCAGGCTGGGGTTGGTCCCGCCGACCTCGTGCCCGTGCAGATAGGCGGCGCAGTTGCGATAGAGCGCGTTGAGTACCGACGACTGGAACACGCCGCCCACGCAATGGATCAGGTCGTCGTTCTCCGCCGCGACGGCCCGCGCATACTCGCTCTCGTACGGCACGCTGCCGACGACGATCAGCGGCTTGGCGAGGCCGGAGGCGCGATATTCGCGGATGATATGGTCGACGTTGTTCTCCGGCTCCATCCGCGCGACCGCGAGGTAATAGCCGCCCGGTTCGACGTTGTAGCGCGCCAGCGCGCCGTCGTCGGGGGCATCGCCGACCGCGCCCGAATAGGGGATGTAGGTGGACGGCGCGCCATATTCGGTGCGGTAGTATTCCTGCATCGCGCGCGCATCGGTGACCAGCCAGTCGGCGAGCCGCGCGCTGACCTTTTCCGACCAGCGGTAATAGCGGCGCTGCAGCGGACTCCACTTGCGGCGCTGCCAGCCGAGGCCGTCGGTATGCAGCAGCACCGGCACGCGCGCAGCTTTCAGCGGCAGCAGGAACGGCCCGTTGCCCGGATCGACGACGAAGACGAGGTCAAAGCCGCGCGGTGCGGCATCGAGGATCGCAAGGTTGCTGTGGACGATGCTCTCGAAGCTCTTGCCGCCGGGCGAGGGCAGGTAGCGGCAGCGCACGCCTTGATAGGCGTCGGGATGCGTCTCGTAATAGGAGGACCGGCAATAGACGGTGACGTCCATGCCATGGTCGCGCACCAGCCCGGTGGCGAGTTCCTCGACCAGCGTGCTGAACCCGCTGTGGCGCGCGGGGATACCGCGGTCGCCGATGAAGGCGATGCGCAACGGGCGGTTCGGTGTCGGGGAGGGCGCCGGCTCAGCCATGCGGCTTGAACGCGATCCAGAGGTCCTGCGTCATGCCGGCATCCGCCGGCGTCGCGACGCGCTCCACCCGCTCGAACCCCCGGAACAGCGTGTTGCGGACATAATCGGGCGGATGCACGGCGAAGAACCACTTCTTCCCCTCCGCATAGCGCGACTGCGTGACGAGTTCGCCGCGCGCATAAGCGGCCTGTTCCGCCGCGCCGGTCAGGAGGTAGGTGTAATAGTCGCCGTGCGTCGTCGCGACCAGGACGCCGCCCGGCTTCAGCACGCGCAGCATCTCCTGCGCCCAGGCGATCTGCACCGCTTCCGACAGATGGGTGAAGACCGAGAAATTATAGGCCGCGCCGAAGCTGTCGGCGTCGAACGGCAGCGGCGGCTCCATCCCGTTCAGTGCGAAATCGATGCCGGGCAACGCGCCCTGGCACCAGCGGATCGTCGCGGGGTTGTAGTCGGTGCCGGTCACCGCGACGTCACGATGCGCGAGCAGCGCGGGCATGTGGCGGATCAGCCGCCCCGGCCCGCACCCCCATTCGAGCAAGGCGAGCGGCCCGGGCGGCGCGTGCGCGTCGATCAGGTCGGCGAACACCTTGGCATGCGCGCGGCCCAGCGTGTCGTAGCTTTCCCAGTCGACCTTGTTGTACGCGTCGAACGCCAGATCTTCGGGCGGCACGGCATAATCGGGATGCGCCGCGCGAAAGGCGCGGTTGCTGCGCGCCGTCTGCGCGCGTTTGCGCAGATAGGAAAGACGGTCGAGCACCGGGAGCAACCCGAGCGAGCGCGACGCGCTGATGAGATGATACTTCATGGGCTGGGCCTCATCCTGTTGCGATAGTCGCGGAGGAACCGGAACATCGGGCGGCCGGCGAAATAGGTTAGGGAGCCTTGGCCGAAGAGTTCGGAAAGCCCTGCGCGGACGTTGCCGGCGCGCAGGTTTCCGGTCGCGATCAGCGTGTGCGCGACGCGCCGGCGACGGCGCAGGATCGCGGCATGGTCCGCGCCGGCCGCCCATTCGATGATCGCCAGCGCCTCGCGGTGGATGTCGGTCGCGCCGACCTGGCTCATCGCCTGCGGATGGACGCGGTAATGGCAGCACAGGTCAGGCACCGACCGCCCCAGCCAGTCGCGCGCGATGGCGACGAACAGATAATAGTCCGGGCACAGCCGCACCCAGTCGGGGATCGGCCCCAGCGCGCGCACCGCCGCGGTGCGCAGGCACGCCGAACTGAGCGCGATGAAGCTGGGATGGTCGAGCAGATCTGCGAAGATGTCGCCTTCGGGCTTGGGTCCGTCGCCGTGCCACGGATCGAACGGACGCGGCCGTCCCGCGCCGAAGCGGCGCGTCGCGCCATAGACGATGCCGAGCCGCCCGCTGCGATCCGCGTCGATCAATGCGGCCTGCCGTTCGAGCTTGATCGGCGTCCACAGGTCGTCCTGGTCGATGAAGGCGATCCATTCGCCCCGCGCCAGCGCGATCGCGCGGTTGCGCGCCTCGCCAACGGGCACGTGGTCGGGTGACACGCACACGCGCATCCGCGGGTCCCCGAACGCCTCCGCCAGCGCGACGCAGCCGTCGGTCGAGCGGTCGTCGTAGACGATGAACTCGAAGTCGCCATGGCTTTGCGCGAGCACGCTGGCGATCGCCGCCTCGATGAAGGCGGCGCCGTTGTAGCTGTTCATCACCACCGAGAAACGGGGTGCGGAACGCCGGGCGGGAGGCGCATCGCCGGACATGCCTATTTGCCGAAGAGGCGCCGCGCGAAGGGTTCGTCCTGCCCGACGATGGCATAGAGCGGCGCGCCGCCCGGCCGGTTCGCCAGCCGATAGCGGCTGGCGCTGCCACGCAGCACGTCGAGCAGGATGGCAAGGCCGATGCCGAGGACGAGGCCGACGACAAGACCGACGAGCAGCAGCAACTTGGTGTTGGGCGCGTCGGGCTTGTCGGGCGCCTCCGCCTTCTCGACGACCTGGATCGCGGACGGCGCCGACTGCGCGGTCGCGGCGGACACCGCCGCCACCATCAGCTTTTCCTGCAGCGCCACGTACTTCTTCTCGAGCGCGTCGTGCTGGCGGCCGAGGTCGTGGCTCTCCTTCATCTTTTCGGGGATGGCGTCGACCTGCGTGCGCATCCGGCCGACGTCGGCCATCTGGTTGGTGAGCGCGGCGCGGTCGCCGGCGAGCTTCGCCTCGAGCTGCGCCTTTTGCGCGCGCAGCGTGTCGTAGGCGGCGTTGCGCACGATGCTGGTCTGCTGGACGCCGCGCGCCTCCTGGCCGGCGATCTGGCCCTTGAGGATCGCGATCCGCTCGTCCAGCGTCTTCATCTCCGGCGAGTCCGGGCGATAGCGCAGCGCGGTATTCTCGCGGTCGACCTGCGCCTTCGCCAGTTCCTGCTTCAGGCCCGCGCGGATCGGATTGTCCTGGACGACGCGGCCCGATTCCACCTCGCGCGCCTCGCGGCCGAGCTGGCCGTTGACCACCGCGAGCTGGCGCTGCGTCTCCGCGATCGCGGTGCGGCGATCGGCGGCCTGGCCCTGCATCGCCAGATACTGGCCGATCTGGACCTTGTCCTTCTCGAACACCAGCTGCATGTCGTTCTGCGTATAGTAACGCTGCATCTGCGCCTCGAGCGCGAGCAGGTCGCGATGCGCCTTGTCCGCCTCGCGCTCCAGCGAGGCATAGGCTTCGGTCGCCTCGCGCGCGAAACGGGCGCGGCGCTGTTCCAGATAGACCGCCGCGATCGTGTTCGCCATTTCGGCGACACGCGGCGAGGGCGCGCGAACGGTCAGCAGGCCGACGTTGGTGTTGTTGACCGGCACCAGGCTGACGCCGGTGCGGAAGTCGTCGACCGCGCCCGCGATCTCGACCTCCTGCGGGGTCGGCGAATAGGGCGAGCGGTGCGGCGGGAAGAAGAAATCCTTGATGCTGCGCCACGCCCGACCGGGCCAGGAGACCGACCACAGGTGCGTCGCATAGCGCAGCGGCGGGTGGTAGACGTCGTCATAGCCCAGGTGCATGTCCTTCATCACCTGCGCGACGACGGACGTCGAGGTGAACAGGACCACCTCGTCCTTCAGCGCGTTGCGGCGGAACACCGCCCAGTCGCCGTAGAAGCCCTCGCGCTGGCGATCGTCGTCGGAATTGGCGACGAGCGTGACCGAGCTGGAATAGACCGGCGGCCAGACGACGATATAGACCATCACCAGCGCCAGCGTCGCCAGCACCACCGCCGCGATCAGCCGCTTGCGCGTGCGCACCGCCATATAGGCGGTGTGCCAGGCGTGGCGGACGTCGAACGTATCCGCCTCCGGCCGGTGGGGGTGACGTTCCTCGATCGTCATCGGGATGGGCCGGATCGGCGCGTTCACCGGCTGATCTCCTTGAGCAGGCGGAACTGGATGTAGGGGGTCAGCAACTGGTTGAACCCGTTGAGCGGCGTGCTGATGAAATCCTGGACGAAGCGGGTGAACTGCGAGCGTCCGCTTTCCTGGACGACGATGATGTCGCCGGGCTGGAGCACGACGTTCTGCAGCGCGAGCAGCAGCCCGGCGCGCCCGCCCGCGGCGGTCGGGATCAGGTTGGCGACCAGATGGCCCGACGGGTCGAGGCGGATCAGCGCGACGTTGCGCAGCGACGCGCTGCGCACGGTGTCGCCCGCCTGGATCAGCGCCTCCGCCGCGGTGCGCGCGTCGCGCAGCGAGACCGCGGCCGGCCGGCCGACCTCGCCCGTCACGAACACCTTGTCGTCGCGCGGGTTGGTAAGGATCAGCGTCACTTCGGGATTGTAGATGCGCTGGTTCAGCCGGTCGCGGACCAGCCGCGTCGCCTGCGGCACGGTCATGCCCGCGAGCCGCACCTCGCCGACCTTGGGCAAAGCGACGAAGCCGTCGGCGCGGATCGTCACGGTGCGCGACACCTCCGCCATCTGGTCGACGACGACCTCGATCGTGTCGCCGGGGACGAGCAGATAGGCGCGCTCGTACCGGTCGATCGAGCGCAGCACCTCGGGCGTAGCGGCGATGCTGACGGGATGCGAGATCTGCGCGCTGCACGCGCCCAGCATCGCCAGGACGAGCCCGCCGAGCGCGAGACGGAGCAACGGGCGAAGGGGCGAGGTCATACGGCGTCCGTTTCGATGGCGGTGGGGCGGGGCGGCGCGGTCAGCGCATAGAGCGCGCGCAGCCCCCAGGATTTGGGCGAGCGGGGGTTGTAGGCACAGGCGGCGCGCAGCGCGGCGCGACCGCCCGCGGCATCGCCCGCCTCCCAGCACAAGGTCGCCCGCGCGCGGTGCAGGCGCGACAGGATCAGCCGGCGCCGCTGTTCCGGCATCCCGTCGTACCGGCGCCGTTCGAGCAGCGTCATCATCGTGCCGATCACCGCCGGATTGTGCATCAGCCCCAGCGTGTTGCGCAGCGAACCGTCGTGATAGCGCACGCTGAGCAAAGTCTCGTGCGACAACCACCCCTGCGCGCCGATGTCGCCGAGCCGCATCATCACGTTCATCTCGAAGGGGAAATTGCCGGTGCAATCCTCGTCGACCAGCCCCGCGCGCGCGACCGCGGACGCGCGTAGCAACGTGCCCGAGATCGGCGTCAGGCCGGTCGCCATATGCGTGTCGAGGATCGGGAACAGGCCTTCGCCGCGCGCGGTGCGGCCATGATCGTGCAGATATTGCGCGGTCAGCGTCGGCGAGACGATGCCGGCGACGTCGATCAGCCGCGGGTCGGCGACGAACAGCGCGGCCTCGGGCGTCGCATCCAGCGTCGCCACCCCCTTTGCCAGACAATCGGGATCGAGCAGGTCGTCGTCGTGCAGGATCATGAAATAATCGGCGTCGCCGCGTTCGGCGAACAGGTAGCGCCCCTGGCCGTATTCGCCGCCATTCGCAGGCTGCGCGACGAAGCGGATGCGCGGGTCGCCGAGCGCGTCGACCCAGGCGCGCAGCTGGTCCGCGATATCGCCGGGCGAGCAATTGTCGCTGACGATCGCGCGGAAATCCCCGAAACTCTGCGCGCGCAGGCTCTCCACCGTCTCGCGCACCATGCGCGGACGGTTGAAGGTGGGGATGCCGACGAAGACGCGTTCAGAAGAAATCGCGGTGCTCCCTGTACCAGGCGAAGGTTTCGCCGAGGCGTTCGTCGAGCGATGCGGCGGGCGCCCAGCCGAGCTTCTCGCGCGCGAGGGCGGAGGAGAGATACTGCGCCTGGATCTCGCCGCTCGCATTGTTCTGGACGATCGGCTCGAGGTCGGCGCGCCCCGCCGCGGCGAGCGTACGCCGGGTGAGGTCGAGCACGCTGACCGGCTCGCCGGTGCCGAAGTTGAAGGCGCGGCCGACGACGTCCGCATCGCCCATATGCTCGGCGAGCAGCAGATAGGCGGAGGCGATGTCGTCGACGTAGACGTAATCGCGCACCGGCGAGCCGTCCGAGCGGATCACCGGCCGGTTGCCGTCGATCGCCGACAGGCAGGTGCCCGGCACGATCCGGTTGACGTTGAGATCGCCCGGCCCGAACAGATTGCCGCAGCGCGTGATCGACACCGGCGTCTTGTAGGTATGCGCATAGCTCAGCGCGATGAGGTCGGCGCAGCTCTTCGACACGTCGTAGGGATGCCGCCCCTGCAGCGCGAAATCCTCGTGATAGGGCAGGGTGTCGTGGTCGCCGTATGCCTTGTCCGACGAGGCGACGACGACGCGCTCGACGGTCGGGTTGCGGCGGCACGCCTCGAGCAGCACCCAGGTGCCCTTGATGTTCGCCTCGAACGTCGAGATCGGGTTGCGGTTGGCGACGCCGACGATCGCCTGGGCGGCAAGGTGAAAGACGGTGTCGACAGCATATTCGTTGATCGCGCGTTCGAGGATGTCGTAATCCTCGAGGTTGCCGCGCACGACCTTGGCGCGGGTCGCGAGCCCGGTCGACTGGAAGCGGGACTGCGGCACGACGTCGCGGACCAGCGCGATCACCTCCGCCCCGCGCGCGAGCAGCGCCTCGACCAGCGCGCCGCCCAGAAAGCCCGTCGCCCCCGTGACGAGGCAGCTCTTGCCCTTCCAGTCCATCACGCCGCCTTCTCCTGCGCGGGCCGGTCGACGATCCACGGCAGCGGCCCGCCGCGTTCGATGACCTCGTCCATCTCGACCACGTCCTTGTAGAAATCGAAGGACTTGAAGAAGCCCTGGTGCCGGTAGGTATAGGCTTCATGCCGGGCGATGAGCTTGGGCACGATGTCCTGCTCCAGGTTCTCGCCCTGCCAGTCGTCGAAGATCGTCGGCTCCATCACCATGAAACCCGCGTTGATCCAGTAATCGGGGATCAGCGGCTTCTCGACGAAGCGCGCGATGCGGCCGTCGTCCTCGACCGACATCACGCCATATTGCGAATACATCGGCACCGACGTGATCGTCAGCCGCTTGCCGTGGCCGCGGTGGAAGCCGACGAGCCGGTCGAGCGGCACGTCGCACAGCCCGTCGCCATAGGTGGCGATGAACGGCGCATCGATCAGGTGGCGGCAGTTGAAGATGCGCCGGCCGGTGTCGGCATTCTCGCCGGTGTCGACGATCGTGACCTTCGCGCCGATGTCCTTGCCCTCGAAATAATCGGCGAGGACGCCGTGGCGATAGCCCGCGGCGAGGACGAAATCGTCGAACCCCTGGCGGATGAAGTTCTTGATGACATGGACCAGCACCGGCGTCCCGCCGAGCGGCAGCATCGGTTTGGGCAGATAGGTGGTGAACGGAAAGGCACGTATGCCTTGGCCGCCGCACAGGATCACGACTTTCATGCGCGAGTGTTCCTTCTAACGGGCCGGGCGCGACGGAGAACCGCCGGGCGGGGGGAGGGAAGCGGAGGGTTCTGCCAGCGCGCGCGAGGCGACGCCGATGCCGAATTCGGGGCCGGCGACGCCGCGGTTGATCAGCGGAGCGAGATCGCCGTTGCGGACGTGGCCGGCGAACCACAAAGTCAGCCGGTCGCCCTCGACCAGCGGACTGGGCGCCAGGATTTCGCCGCTGGTCCAGCGCGTGTCGCCGCGCACCAGTGCGGGCGCGGCATCCTCGCGGAAGCCGTGGGTGCCGTCGGGCGAGACCGCATGCTGGATCGCGACCTGCTGCCATTCGGGATCGGCGCCCTTGCGGACGAGGACGACGGAATAGAAGAGGTGGACGCGCCCGCCGATGACGACCGCGGCGGGGGAACTGTAGCCGGCGAACCCCTGTGCGGCGGGATAGGCCGCGCCTTGCGTCAGCACCTGCACCGGCGCGGAGAAGTGCACGCCGTCGCCCGACGCGATCATCCCCAGACTCTGGCGCGGCGGCCCGCCGCCCAGCCGCGCCGACACCGCGGAGAAATAGACGAACAACCGGTCGCCGACGACGACCGCGCCGGGCTCGCCGACGAGGTAGCTGGTCCAATCGTCCGCCTTGCCGGTCGCCCGGAGCAACGTCCATTGCACGACGCGCCACGCGATGCCGTCGTCGGACACCGCATGGCCGATCGCCATCGGCGTCGGATCGGGATTGGCGTAGACGCCGGTGAACAGCATGTGCCAGCGGCCGCGGAAGCGCACGACGCTGGGCGTCTCGATGCTGGCATAGGGGCTGCCCGCCGCGCTCAGCAGCGGGCGGTCGGGCGACAGGCGCCACGACCGGCCGTCGCGCGACACCGCGCGGAACGGCAGCACCGGCGGCTTGAACGCTTCCCCCGTGCTGGTCGTCAGGTACATGACATAGCCGTCTGGGGTAGCGATCACGCTGGGGTCGTTCCACAGCCCGCGCGCGCGCAGGTCGCCCGCCTTGATGACCGGCGCGTCGCGCGACACCGTCCAGCCGGGCTGCGCGCTGAGCGCCGGCTCGGGCGCGGCGGGCGTGCAGGCGACGAGCGCGCCGATCAGCAAAGATGGCAGGAAGCGCGCGCGCATCCTCAATAGGCCTTGTCGGTGATCGGCACGATCACGCTGCGGATGAGGATGCGCAGGTCGAGCCCGACCGACCAGCAGCGCAGGTATTCGATGTCCTGCTTGATGCGCTGGTGCATCTTGTCGAGCGTCTCGGTCTCGCCGCGCCAGCCGTTGATCTGGGCGAGGCCGGTGATGCCGGGCTTGATCTTGTGGCGCACCATGTAGCGGTGGATGACGGGGCGGAACTTCTCGTTGAGCGCGACCGGATGGGGGCGGGGGCCGACCACCGACATGCTGCCGGCGAGGACGTTGAACAGCTGCGGCAGCTCGTCGAGCGAGGTGCGGCGCAGGATGCGGCCGATCGGCGTCACCCGGCTGTCGCCCTTCGTCGCCTGCACCGACCCGTCGTCGCGCGCGACGTACATCGAGCGGAACTTCCAGATCTGGAACGGCTTGCCGTCGAGGCCGTAGCGCGTCTGGCGATAGAGGACGGGCCCGCGCGAGCCGAGCTTGATGAGGATCGCGCAGACCAGCATGACGGGCGCGACCAGAGGCAGGATGATCGCGGCGAGCACCAGGTCCTCGGCCCGCTTGACCGCGCCCGAATACCCTTCGAACGGGGATTCGACGATGCTGATCACCGGCTGGCCGAAGATATTGTCCCAGCGCCCGCCGATCAGGTCGAACCCCGACAGCGGCGGACAGTAATAGACGGACGCGGTGGTATCGCCGAACCGGTCGATGATCCGCTTGATCCGCTCCTCCGCCGCCATCGGCAGCGTGATGTAGATGCGACTGACCCGCCCGGCGCGCGCGAGCGCGTAGAGCGCGTCGACATTGCCCGACAGGCCCGCGCCCGCGTCGTCAGCGCCCAGCCGGCCCGCGGCGGGATCGCGGTCGTCGAACACGCCGATCGTGCGCAGCCCCATCCACGGGTGCATCGCGAAGGTCCATTGCAGCTGTTGCGCGGTCTCGGTCGCGCCGATCAGCGCGGTGTTGCGCAGGTCGTGGCCGAAAGCGCGATAATAGCGCAGGAACAGGCGCTGCACCGCGCGGAACGCGATGATCGTCAGCAGCGCGGCGATGTACCAGCGCGCGAACAGCGGCATCCACTGCGCTGCTGCGACTATGGTGAGATCGCCCAGCGCCATGAACACGCCGACGATCGCCATAAAACCAAGCGTCCAATAGGCGACGAGATCGAACATTTCGTAGCGCATGCGGACGATGCGCCAGGATCGATTGAAGTTGAAGAACGGCGCGACACATTCGAGTACTGCGAAACATATCACCGCATCGACCAAGACGCTGCGGTCCGAAAACCAAGGGCGCCCTTGGTAGACGGCCACTAACATCAATGTAATTATGACGGTGTCGGTGATCCGTCCGAGGCGGACCAACGCCGCTCCGTGCTGCTGGAAGACCCCCGGTCTGCCGAAACTGTATGTTCCCTGCACGGCATTCATGAACTTCGCCCCCGAAGTGCGTGACGTTAATCGTATCGCACAGAACGGTATCGTTCTATAAGAAATCCAGCATATTACACGCCAGTTACACCCTGTCCCAGCCTGGGACATGAGCCAGATATCGCAATACTTCGGGTTGCGCTCTGGTTAACGCATCAAGGTGAATGTAAATTGTATCCTGAAATGATTTTTCATTTCGGGACAGAAAGGGAGTCGGCACCCGCTTAATTGCTTGTTGAAAATTCTTCGTCAGAAGGTAGCTCATGCCTTAACCGACCGCCATCATCTGTACTGGATAGCCGTTCGATGGGGATATTGTGTTCGCTCGGGTGGCATCGTCCAGGTGCCGAGATCGTCCGCAACCGTGCATATCGCTTCTCGACGTGCCCGGTGTGCGAGGCGGAGATCGTCGACCAGGGTGACGGCGTTTGGCGCTCGATCCCGCGCGGCTTCCGCGTCGTCTGGCGCCCTGTCGCCGGCGCGCGTGCCGTCTGGGAACAGCGTGACGCGGCGCGTCCGCCCCCCCCCTCGCTGTCGGCGGATCCGATGCCGCCCCGGGATGGGGCAGCGGCGCCCGATGCGGTTCCCGTGGAAGGCGTCGCCCCCCCTGCGGTTCCGCTATCCGCGCCGGTGCCCGACGCGGCGCACCGGCCCGGCATCCTCGCCAGCCTGTGGGAAAAGGCGCGATCGGTATGGCCCGCGCGGGCGGTGCCCAGCACGCCCGCCTCGCGCAGCTATCGCTATCTCGCGCAGCAGCTGATGATCGATTTCCCCGCGGCGGACCGCGCGCCGGTCATCCTGGTCAGCGCGGCCTGCGCGCCCGCAACCGAGATCGGCGCGACGATGCTGCTCGCCGCAATGCTGCAGGACGAGGCGGGCGGGCGCCTGCTGATCGTCGATGCGACGCTGCGCGAGGGCGGGATCGGCGATGCTCTCGGCTATCCCGGTGCGCCGGGGTTCCTCGATCTGCTCGGCGGTCGCGCGGATGATCCGCTGGCGCTCGCCTGCCCGACCGGGCGCGAGCATGTCTGGATGATCCCGGCGGGGCGTGCGGGGCCGCGCGGCCACCAGAGTCCGGATGCGGCGCAGGTGTCGCGCATCTTCGACGCCTATGCCCGCGTCTACGAACACGTCCTCGTCGTGCAGCGGGCGATCACCACCGACACCCGTTACCTGCCGATCGCGCGCGAGGCGGCGGTCGTCTTGATGATGGTCGAGGAAGCGGAAAGCCGAATGGCCGACATCGATCTTTATACCGAGGCACTGGCCGCGCACGGGATCGACGACGTGCGCATCGTACTCTGCGCGCAGGACACGGCGACGCCCGCTCCGGGCCCGGCGATTCAGCATGCCGCATAACGCGCGACCGGATCACGGCCGCCGGGGGTGACCGCGCGGTCCCGCCAGGGCCCGGTCGCGGCCATCGTCGGCAGGGGTGCCGAGAATACGTTCGTCGTCGGCGCGGTGATCGCGGTCGCGCTCGTCGCGGCGGTGACGACGATCGGCCTGCTCGCGACGCACAAGATGGCCGCGGTCGCCTTGCTGCTCGTGCCCGGCTTCGTCGCGCTGCTGTGGGCGTCGGGCAATCCGCGGCTCGTCGGCCTGTGGGGCCTGCTGCTCACCGCGCCGCTCAGCCTGTCCAAGAAATTCGTCCCCGTGCCGCATATGGGCGGGGCGGGTTCGTACAATATCGACGCCTGCGACGTCTTCCTGCTGCTGCTGACGCTGTTCCTCGCGCGCGACATCCTCGCCCGCCGGCGCAGGCTGCGGCTGTCGGGCGTCGCGATCGCCTGGTCGGGGCTGATCCTGCTCGGTTTCGTCAGCGTCGCGATCGGCCCGATGCGGCAGGTCGCGCTGCAGCAATGCGTCGAGATGGCCAAGGAAATGTGGCTGTTCCTGGTGCTGCTCAACGAACTGGTCCGCGTGCGCCAGTTCCTGCAGGCGTTCGCCGCGGTGGCGGCGGGCGTCGCGCTGGAGGCGCTGCTCGGCATCGCGCAATTCATCAAAAAGGGCGACATCGGCCTCCAGAAGCTGGGCGAGGCGACGCTGCAGACGCTCGAATATGCCAATCTGGCGACCTATACCGGCGATGCCAGCACGTTCCGCATCGGCGGGCTGTTCGGCCATCCCAATCTGCTCGCCGGATTCTTCGTCATCGTCACGCCGATCGTGCTGGCGATGCTGATGACGCGCCAGCCGCCGCTGCGCCGGATGCTGCTCGCAGGCACGTTGCTGCTCGCGCTCGTCGCGCTGCTGCTGACGTTGTCGCGGTCGGGCTGGATGGCGTTCGCGATCGCCGCGCTGGTGGTGATCGGGCTGATGCTGTGGAACCCGATGTCGCGCCGCACCGCGGCGCCGGTCGCGCTGACCCTGGTCGTGGGTGCGGTGCTCGGCGCGGGCGCCGCGGCGCCCAGCATCATCCGCCGCCTGACCGAAAGCGATTCGGGGGCGATCGACTTCCGCTGGGAATGGATGAGCGTCGCCTGGCGGATCGTGCTGGAGCATCCGGTGCTCGGCATCGGCCTCAACAGCTTCGTCTACAACCTGCCCGGCCGCACCCAATATGGCGACGACGTCGACCTGACGCTGAAGTTCGGCGAGGTCTGGCCCGTCGTCCATGACATCTACCTGCTGATCTGGGCCGAACAGGGGACGCTGGGCTTCGCCTGTTTCGTCGCGATGCTGCTCGTGCTGCTGCGCACCGGCTGGCGCAACGCGTGGCGCGTCACCGACCCGCAGCTGCACGCGATGAGCATCGGCTGCCTCGCCGGCGTCTGCGCCAATATCGTCGACGGCTTCGGCAGCTTCTTCCTGCGCAATCCCGCCTGCGCGCGCATCTTCTGGATCGTCGCGGCGATCATGGTCGCGATCGGATACTGGCACCGGGCGAACGCGCCGGGCGGGGCGGGGACAAAAGCCGGGGCGGGGGGGCAAGGCCGGTGAACCGCACCACCCTGTTCCACAATTCCGCCAGTCTCGTCGCCGGGCGGCTGCTGCTGTCGGTCGGGCGGCTGGGCGCGGCGGTGCTCGTCACCCGGCTCGCCGGCGTCGAGACGTTCGGCAGCTATGCATTGCTGCTCAGCCTGATCGCGCTGTTCGAATGGCTCGTCGATTTCGGCCAGACCGACATTGCCGCGCGCGACGTCGCGCAGCATCCCGCGCGAATGGCCGCCGACCTCGCCGCGCTCGCCCGTGCCAAGGCGGCGATGGCGATCCTTGCCGCAATCGCGCTGCCCGCCGGACTGGCGCTCGCCCGCTATCCGCTGCCGCTTGTCGTCGCCGGCGCGATCGGCAGCGTGTCGATCGCCTTCACCGCCGCGCTGCAACCCGCGCGGGTGCGCGTGCGGGCGCGGATGCGGATCGACCTCGATGTCGGGGCGGAGATCGTCGGCCTGGTCGCGATGCTGCCGCTGCTCGGGCTCGCCGCCTCGGCACGCATGGGACCTGCGATGCTGATCGCCACGCTCGCCGTCGCGCGTGCGGTGCAATGGGCAATGCTGTCGCGGTGGAGCCGGACGCCCGTAGGGCCCCCCGCAGCGCGCGGCACATGGCACGACGCCCGTCGCCTCGCGCGCGCCGCGGCGCCGCTCGGCGCGGCGGGGCTGCTCGTCGTCCTCTACGACGCGCTCGCGCCGCTGATGCTGTCGAAGCTCATCGATCTGCACGCGGTCGCGCTCTATGCGGCCGCGGCGCGCTTCGTCTTTCCCGTCATCATCGTCGTCCAGGCGATCAACAACGCCTTCTTCGTCGCGCTGTCCGCCACCTGGGCGCGCGACCGCGCGCGCTTCGGCGAGATGCAGCAGACCGCGCTGACGCTGTCGGTGGGCGTCGCGGGCGTGATGTTCACCGGCATCCACGGCGCGTCCGATTTCCTGATGGGGCTGCTCGGCCGCGATTTCGTCACCGCCGCGCCGGTGCTGCGGCTGCTCGCCTGGGTGCTGCTGCTGCGCGCGGTGACCACCGCCATGTCGCCGCTGATCGTCATCGCCGGCTATCAGGGGCGGGCGCTGTGGCTGACGCTCGGCTCGGTCGTGATGCAGGTCGCAGCATTGCTGATCCTGGTGCCGCGGCTGGGCGTCGCGGGCGCGGCGGTCAGCTACCTCCTCGTCGAACTCACGCTGGGGACGGTCGCGGTGTCGGTGATCGGCCAGCGCGTCGCCGGCGTCCGGCTGGACTGGGGGCGCACGCTCGCCATGCTCGCGATCGCCGCCATCGTCGTCGTCGCGATCGGCGCCAGCCCGATCCGCGGCGGGTTCGCAGGCGGCGTCTGCGCGCCCATCGCCTTCCTCATCGCCTGCCTCGCCACCGGCGTGCTGTCGCCCACCCGGCTGCGGCGGATGCGGGCCGCGCTGGGCCACGTCCCCGTCCTGGAGGCCCACGCATGACGACCCGCGCTCCCGGCCCCCGTATCTCGCCCCGTACCGCGCCCCGCATCGCGATCGCCTGTCCCGGCGTCGGAGTCGTGCAACGCGGCTTCGAACGGCTGTTTCGCGACCTGTTCGACGAGATGCGCGTCAGCCACGACGTCACCTTGTTCAAGGGCGGCGGGCCACGGCGCGACGACGAGATCGTGCTGCCCTTCCTGCGCCGCGGCGGCAACGCGATCCGCTGGCTGCCGATCCACCGGTTGATGCGGCGCACGCCGATGCATGCCGAATGCCTGACCTTCGCGCTGGCGATGCTGCCGCACCTGCGTGGCAACCGGTTCGACATCGTCCATGTCATCGACCCGCCGCTCGCCCGGCTATTGTTCCACCTGCGCCGAGCGCTCGGACTGCGGTTCCGCCTGTTGTACACCGAAGGCACGGCGATGCCGCCGCGCGACTATCCGCCGTGCGACCACCTCCACCAGATCTCGCGCGCGACGATGGAGGATGCCGTCGCCCGCGGCTATCCCGCCGATCGCATGTCGCTGCTGCCCTGCGGCTACCGGCCCGAACGTTTCGCGACGACGGAGACGCGCGCGGCGCTGCGCGACCGCTACGGCATCGCGCAGGACCGTTTCGTCATCCTGTCGGTCGCCGCGCTCAACCGCGGCCACAAAAGGATCGACCATCTGATCGACGAGGTCGCGGCGCTGGGCGGCGATGCCTTGCTGTGGCTCGACGGCAGCCTCGATCACGGCGATCCCGACCTGCCCGACTATGCGCGACGCCGGCTGGGCGAGCGGGTGCGCGTCACCCACGTCCCCTCGCATGCGGTCGGCGAGCTCTATGCGATGGCCGACCTCTTCACGCACAGCGCGGGGTTCGAGGCGTTCGGCCTCGCCATCGTCGAGGCCGCCGCGGCGGGCCTGCCGGTGCTGACGCACGACGCGCCGCATTTCCGCTGGCTACTCCCCGATCCCGCCTGCTGGGTCGACATGACCGCCCCCGGCGCGCTCGCCGCGCGCCTCGCGACGATGATCGCCGATCCCGCCGCGCGCCAGGCCGCGGTGATGGCCGACTACGCGCGCGCGACCTACGACTGGGGCAATCTGCGCAGCGGATACGGCGCGCTCTACGATGCGCTCCACGCAGGGACGCTCGACCGATGAGCGCGCCCGTCTTAGCGATCGTCATCGTCAGCTGGAACGTGCGCGCGCTGCTGCGCGATTGCCTCGCGTCGATCCCCGCGGGCACCGCGCTGCCGACGGAGGCGTACCGGATCATCGTCGTCGACAATGGTTCGCACGACGGCAGCGCCGACATGGTCGCCCGCGATTTCCCGCACGTCGAACTGATCCGCAGCATCGACAACCTCGGCTTCGCCGACGGCTGCCAGCGCGGCTATGACGCGACCGACGCGGACATCGTCATGCTGCTCAACCCCGACACCGTCGTCGACCCGGGCGCGATCGACAGCATGCTCGCGACGATCGCGGCCGATCCCGCGATCGGCATCCTCGGCTCGCGGCTGCGCAACAGCGACGGCAGCTTCCAGCGCGCGGCGGGCGGCGCCTTCCCCACCTTACGCAACATGGCGTGGAACTACCTGTTCCTCGACCGGCTGTGTCCCAAGCGCTGGGCGCCCGCGCCCGTCTATATCGTCGACGACACCCCCGACGTGCGCCCGATCGACTGGGTATCGGGCGCCTCGCTCACGTTTCGCCGCGCCGCGGTCGGCCCACGCATCTTCCACCCCGCCTTCTTCATGTTCGGCGAGGATATGGAGCTGTGCGACCGCGTCGCGCGCGCAGGGTGGCGGGTGATGTTCTCCGGTCGCCAGACGATCACGCACCACCACGGCCAGAGCTTCGCGCGCCAATCGTCGGTCGAGGTGCTGGCGACGGTGTACAAGGGGCCGCGCTTCTTCTTCCGCCGCACGCACGGGCGGCTGGCGGGCGCGGCCTACGACCTCATCCTGTTCACCGGCTATCTGGTCCGCTGGATCGCGTTCGGCGTGCTGGCGCGGCTGCGTCCCGGCGCCGGCCACGACCAGATGGCGCGCTTCAGCCGCCGCTACCTGGGCACGATGCTGCGCGCCATCGTCCCGCTGCCATCCCCTTCCGCAAGGAGAGAATGATCGCCATGGTCAGGACCAAGAAAATCCTCGTGACCGGCGGGGCCGGCTTCCTGGGATCGCATCTGTGCGACATCCTGATCGGCCAGGGCCACGACGTGATCTGCGCCGACAACCTGTATACGGGCTCGAAACGCAACATCGAGCATCTGCTCGACCATCCCTATTTCGAATTCGTCCGCCACGACGTGACGTTTCCGCTGTATCTGGAGGTGGACGAGATCTACAATCTCGCCTGCCCCGCCTCGCCGGTGCAATATCGCGTCAATCCGGTGCAGACGACGAAGACCAACGTCCATGGCGCGATCAACATGCTCGGCCTCGCCAAGCGAACGGGCGCGAAGATCCTGCAGGCGTCGACCAGCGAGGTCTATGGCGACCCGGAGATCAATCCGCAGCGCGAGGACTATTGGGGCAACGTCAACCCGATCGGCCCGCGCTCCTGCTACGACGAGGGCAAGCGCTGTGCGGAAACCCTGTTCTTCGACTATCATCGCGAAGGCACGGTGCGGATCAAGGTCGCGCGGATCTTCAACACCTATGGCCCGCGCATGGCGCCCGACGACGGGCGCGTCGTGTCGAACTTCATCGTCCAGGCGCTGACCGGACGGCCGATCACCATCTATGGCGACGGGCAGCAGACGCGTTCCTTCTGCTACGTCGACGACCTGCTCGACGGGCTGATCCGCCTGATGGCGACGCCCGACGACGTCACCGGCCCGATCAACATCGGCAACCCGGGCGAATTCACGATGATCGAGCTCGCCGAAAAGGTGATCGCGCTGACCAATTCCAAGTCGCCTTTGGTCCGCGAACCGCTCCCCCAGGACGACCCGCGCCAGCGCCGCCCCGACATCACCCGTGCAGGAGCGGTGATGGACTGGCGCCCGACCGTCGCGCTGGAAGCCGGGCTGGTGAAGACGATCGCCTATTTCGACGCGCTGCTGAAGGCGGGGGAGTAGGGCGCAAACGCTTCTGTCGACACGCGTATTATCCTACACGTCGACATGCCTTGCTCTGGCGGATGACGCCGGACTTGCCGCAAAACGCTCGCCGCGGCATTCCTATGACTCAGCGATTTGCGCGGACGAGATGCCGATGGCACGCGTGCCAATGACGAATGATCCGATACGCGTCGTCAACCGACCGCTGCACCGCCGCCTTCGCCTCAACACGATTCTGCTCGCTATCGTTGGCATCGAAGCGATCGCGATGGGCCTCTTCCGACTTCTCGACAGCCGCTGACACCGGGAAAGATTTTTGCACAGTGCAAAGATCAGGAGCCGTCCCTGAAGCGCGCGGGCCGTCGACGCGGCTGCCGCTTGCGCCTACGTTCGGCGGCACGCGCAGCGGCATCCACCCGTTCGACGGTATCGCCGTCGGCCTCCGGGACATCGTCATAAGGCGAACCCCAATAGGCGAAATTGCCCGTCATGACCGCGACCACGCGCCGCATCTCCAGGCGGGCCAGCAACGCCGCCTCGCGAACCAAGCCGCCTTGATACGGCGGATACGCCCCCGTTTCCGTCGCCACGTTCATCGCCCGCGCGATCTGGTTCACGTTCCCGCCGATCCGGCGGAGCTCGCCAAATATGTCACGCAGCGCGTCGAGCTCGGCCGCATTCCATTGCGGCTTCCTCGCAAGATGGAAGAGAGCGAGCGAGCGCAGCCAGTTGGCTGGGCTGGTGCTCCTCGCCCGGGCCGCTTCCGCCAGGGCCCGTCGTTCCAATGGCTTGAAACGGACTCCGATCTGCTGTCCCATCCCGGCACCCGCCGGCGGTACCGGTGCCTGCCCGTCCAGGGCCGGTGCCATCAGTCGCCGCAGCGCCGCTGCCGACCCGCCCTCCGTCTGGCGGGCCCATGCCGCAAAGCGCTCGGCAAATTCGGCGTCGACATAGGTCGCGATCAACTTCTGCCCTAATTTGGCCGGCATGACGGACCTCGCGTTTAAATCCTGCTACCGTCCGACATATCCTGCCCTCACCCCTTTTCGCTATCCTTCTCGGATCTGCTCAGCGCGCAGAGGGGGCATGAGGGGAAAGATGGGTTTGCACGGTGCAAAGCACGACGCGGACCGTATCCGGGGGGAACCGGGGTTGTGGGTTTCGAAGAGCACCCATCGGCCGCCGCTTACAGGAAACGCTGCCCCGCATGGTCCTTGAACAACTCGGCGTTACGGACATAATCGGACAGGACCTGCACCGATTTGTGGCGGCTGACCTCCTGCAGCTTGAAGATCGTCGCGCCCTGCGCCGCGCCTTCGGTGATGAAGCCCGCGCGCAGTGAGTGGCCGCCGAACTGCGCAGGGTCATACCCCGCCGCGCCCGCGCAGGCCTGCACCAGCCGCGCGATCGCGCGGTCCGACATCGCCGCATCGGTCAGCACGTCCTTACGCGTCAACCGGCGGAATAGCGCACCCTCGCCATGGCCAGCCGCCGCCATCCAGGCGAGCAGCAGCGCCTTGGGGCGGATCCGCGTGCCTTCGGGGATCGCGATCACCGCACCCTCACCCGCCCGATCGGTCTTTGAGCGCGCAATCGTCAGCCGCAGGCCCTCGGGCACCAGCGCGACGTCCTCGACGCGCAAGGCGACGATCTCCGACCGGCGCAGCGCGGCGGCCATGCCGATCGCCAGAATCGCCCGGTCGCGCGCCGCACGCAGGCCGTCGCCCTCGATCGTCGCCAGCATGTTGCGCAGCGCCGCAGCATCCGCCGGCGCCTTGCGCCGCTTCGCGCCGCCATGTTCGGCGCGGATTCCGGCGAGCACCTCCGCCAGTCGCCCCGCGGTCGGCAACGCCGTCGGCGCGGGATGACCCGCCGCGCGATGATGATGCCCGATCGCCGCCACCCGCCGGTTGATCGTCGCCGGATTACGTCCGGACGCCGCCTGGTCGCTCGCGAACACCGCGACGACATCGGGCGACGCGGGCAACGGACTCAGGCCGTTCTCCGCGCACCACGCGACGAAGATCGCCCAGTCCGACGCATATGCCCGCCGTGTCGCCACGGACCGCGCGGATCGGGCATAAGCGGCGGCCTGTTCGATCTTCTCGTTGAGGATCGCAGGCAGCGCGGGCTGGTCAAGGGTAACTAGGCGTTGTGGAGGAGCATCTCGATCACGGTCTTGCGCATGTAAATGAAGTGTCATCGGACCTGTCTGCCACGCAGATTTGCCGTTGAACATCCATATGTCCGCGAATCATGGTTATCGGACATATGGCGGGTCGACATTGACGTTGCTCGCTCAAACAGCCGGCCAGCCAACTAACAACGCTTTCCTGGAGTCGTTCAATGGCCACCTGCGCTACGAACGCTTAACAGCCACTGGCTCCTGTCACTGGCGAACGCACGGGCAAAGATCGAGGCCTGGCGACAGGACTATAACGAGAGCCGCCCTCACACGCCCCTTGGTTGGCTGATGCCAGCCGAACTCGCATATTGCCCTGAGGAGCACCGAGGTGACCGACATCGATCACACCATACGCAAAGACACAGCCTCGCTTTTACAAATAAGTTACCACAGTCCGATCTAGTCACCAGTCGTTCAGGGGCTTAATGTGACGCGTCTTATGACTCTATTTTGCTTTTCCGGCATGAAATTCTTGAGATTTCCTGTCAAAAACTCTGCCGCTTCAGTCAGCTGCGCGCCCTTCCCACCAACGATAGCAACATCAGCCATCGTCAGATTTTTAACTGCCCCAAACAACTCAACTTTACCGTTATTCAACACAACATTAGTGAATTTTGCATATGAATCCCTCCCCCCCATTTCCGTAATAATATTTCCGGACCTGATATTAACATGCTTTACCGCAAAGTTTGCGCTGGGCACGACATATTGAGCCGCGATCACTCCTGCCATAAGCAAAATATCACCGTCAGAGTTAACATTTTCAATCGTAAAATTATCGCAACCGTAGCAGCAGATGACACCCGACGGCATATTGCTTTTTGAACTAAACTCTTGGGAGATTTTATCTCCCATTATATCTGATATTATGAAATCTGCCCCCGCCTCGATATGTATTAATTGTCGTACGCGACGCCCCGTGATCCGACGGATAACAAACTGCTTTACGTAATTCAATCTATCCCATTTTGGATCAAACGTAAGACCCGCCAATCCTAACCCAATACCCCAATTTCCTCTTCCTTGAGGGTCGTTAATCGTATCGATATCAATATCTTCAAATACCATCTTGGTATCGTTAGGGCAAATATTCCACTCTATCGCATCTCCTTTTAAATTATGAAACTTCGCTCTGCGTATCGTAGCTCCTTTCATTCTTGAAAACTCACCCTGCCTAAGGATACCAAAGTTCGCATTTTCGACAAAAATATCCTCTATTAGGATTGAATCAAAAACGCCTTGTCCTTCAATGAATATAGCAGCTTGATGAAAATCTCCGCGATACTTCATACCTTGAACTATGATATGTCCTCGAAGTAAATGCAAACAAACATTCTGATTTGATGACCCATAAAACCGAATAGCGCAATCACCGTCACACAGTAGCTCACCCCTGGGGGTGCCGTCTATGTCCCGCATAAAGACAATGTCGAGGCCAGCCGGAATATTTATGGGACGCGTTATTGATAAAGGATAAGGATCAAACGGGACGATCAGCTGATGATTAGCTCCAACATTCTGATGCACCCACTTTTCAAAGGCATCATCGTCATCAAGGCGATTCTGCGGAAAAATGCTCCGCCTCGTAACTATAGAGGGCAGGCTCAGGGCGATAGCCCCGGCGGTGAGCATCCTGCGTGATACCTGCGGAACTGTCATCCTTTGCTCCTATGGCGCCGACGACCAACTCGTACTAAGCCTTACCAAGATCGGTATGCGCCAGTACGGCATGGCATTGTCGATCCAAGCCTTAACGCAGTGAACCAGATATGACATCAATGTCGCCAGGCAGCTCCCCGCTACGGCCGAAGCATCGGCATTCCGCAAGCTTTTCCATGTCAAACAAGATTTTACGCACCGTCTGGCGATTGACGTGGCTTGCCTTGGCGCGTCCAACACCCGCTCCCTTGCACGGGTGGCGTCGAATCGTGCTACGAGCGTTCGGGGCAAAGATAGGGCGCAATGTCCGTATATATCCGAGCTCTCGGATATGGCTGCCAGCCAACCTCTGCGTTGGAGATGATTCAATCATCGGTCCCGGCGTTGAGTGTTATAATCAGGGCTACATCACGATCGGTAAGCGTGTAGTCGTCTCACAACGCGCAACACTCTGCGCCAGCACGCATGATATCGACGACTCTCTATTTCCCCTGATATTACGACCAATTATGATCGGCGATGATGCATGGGTAGCGGCAGAAGCTTTTGTTGGCCCCGGGGTTACAATCGGCGAAGGTAGTGTGCTTGGAGCTCGCGCTGTAGCGATGACGTCACTACCATCATGGCAATTGTTTTCAGGAAACCCTGCAGTTTTTCTTCGAAATAGAAAGACATCATTCGAATAATCTTCGAAATATTATTCGCACATTAGCGCAATTGAGGCAACATTATGTTCACATCAATCATGCTTCTGCTCTCGCAAGCAGGACCGGTCGGTTGCTATGGATCAGTATCTGTACAAAAATGCACTGGCCCTGACGGCTCTACTGTTATCGAACGAAAGCTTGCCACCCGAACAATAAGAAAAGGAACTGACTCGGATGGTGGAACTTGGCAAGAAACGGTACTGCCTACCCCGACCGGATCACGAACCATCGGCCAGGACAGTCGAGGGCGGCGTTGGTACGAGACCCGAACAGCAAACGGGGCCAGTATCGGGATAGACCGGTTTGGGAGGCAATATTCCAAACCGGCCTTGCCGCGAAATTCTCAACAGCAAATCGAGGACCTTCAGGCAAAAATCAAGCCTATGCCTGAAATTTCTGGCAAGACGACACGATAAAGCAGGGCATAAAGCAAAGATACCGAGTCATTTTGCCGTGCGAACCATTCAGAATGTATAACCCTTGCCGCAACAGGCCGTGTGTCATACGGCCTGTTGCTCTAGGGTTCACGATGAGTACGCCTCGCGTAGCAGGATTATCGTTAAAAGGCCGTACATAATGAGGTGAGTCATCACAAAACCCCACGTTGCGAACATATAGTTGCCGCCACCCCACCAACAGAGCAATGCTATTGCTGACGTTAACACTAATCGTGCAAGGTCCCAGATGAAAAATTTGTGCGCCTTGTCCCAGACGAGGAGAAGATGCCCGAACGAACCTACGGCAAACTGCGCGAAGCATAGGATGATTACGGGTACCGCCACATCCAAAGATTCTCGCCACTGCATTGGAATCCACTGGGATGGTATCACGATCGCCACCAATAAGAGCGGCATGTAAACTACAATACCAAGCACCATCATTCCGAGTAGGAATTTACGCATTCCATGCCCCCGCAAATACTTTACATTCGCTGCGAGTAGATGCCCGGCAGCCATACCAAGAATCGCAGAGGGAAAGGCGAAAATACGGTAGGCCAAAAAGAGTTGCCCGGATGTTGCGATCCCATAGCACTTAGCAACAATCATTATAAACATATTGAGTAGTGACGCCGTGCCGACAACACTCTGCGCGACAGCAAAACCAATATACCGTTGACGTCTTCGCAAAAGGGGCAATATACCGCCCGCAACCGAACCTCTCGCGCGCCGGACCGGGCTAAAGCCATAAAGAACAGCCGCAGCAGCGGAGCCGGCTACGTTGGCAAGCAAGAACGTCTCATCACCGATGCTGCCGGTCCACCGAGCAATTGCAGATACCGCGACAATCGTCAGCGGCGTCACGATCTTTGGAATACCGGAGCGAAGATAGAGACGTTCGGCAACGAGGTATGCAGTGCCGATATTGCTCGCAGCAAGGGTTAACGTGAGCACGCATACTTGCGCCGTGTAGAATAGGGTTGTGGTATCCCACGCTCCCCGCATTAATCCAACAGCCGAAAAGAACGGAACGGTGAGCAAAAAGGAAAGAAGCGCGGAGATCGCGAGCCCCATCCGCGCCAC
The DNA here is from genome assembly GCF_003355005.1 of Sphingomonas sp. FARSPH. Classification (NCBI taxonomy): domain Bacteria; kingdom Pseudomonadati; phylum Pseudomonadota; class Alphaproteobacteria; order Sphingomonadales; family Sphingomonadaceae; genus Sphingomonas; species Sphingomonas sp. FARSPH. The sequence continues at coordinate 38,176 of NZ_CP029987.1, forward strand.
CTCGGGTCGCTGGCCCTCATTTTCGGGCTGGTACAAGATCATATCGATCCTGAGTGTGACAAGACCTGAGAGGATACTGGCTGCAGCCAGCGCATTGGCCGCTTCACCGAACTGCGCTGGAGTGAACCAGCCGACGAGTAGTGGTGTACTGATGAACGATAACGCAGCACCGACGACACTTGGCCCAGTTAGGGTTCCGATGGCGATTGCGAATTGCCGCATTGGGGATTGCCTGAAGACCCTCTGAAACGCGGTCATGCATTGCCTCTAATTGGATACTAACACGATGGCGCTGCACCGATACGTGCTGATCGAAAAACGACCGGCACCGCCCCCAGTCGCCTCCGTACGCTCTGAAGAAGGGGGGGAGACGCATATCATGAGGCAGTGTCGGCAGATGCGGCGCCCTCATAGGCATTACAAGTCGCTGGCGCCACCTCAAAACCACTTGCAGATTGGAATGGCCTTCCCTAGTCGGAGCAATCACTCCCACGGTTGCTTGTGAGACTTATGCCTTCATTTCTCTACGGCAGATGCCGACGGGCATTGTCGAAGGGACCGCTCCTGCGGCTGCAGCACCGGTTATTTTTGAATCGCCTGAAAGCAGCGTCACTTGCGAAAGGTACCTGCGAGAAGGATGATCTGCCCGTCGATATCGTTATACCGGCGATCGATCGCGACCTGCCGACGCTTCCGCTGGTCATCGACGGCGTAAGGCGCAATATCGCGCACGACGTACGTACGATCTACATCGTCGCGCCACGGACTCCTGTGATGCAGTCATTTTGCAGCCAAGTGGGCTGCACCTTCATCGATGAGGCAACTGTGTTGCCGATCAGCAAATCCGACATACATCTTACACCACAAGGAATCGATCGGTCGGGTTGGATTTTCCAACAATTTTTAAAGCTTTCGGCTGATCGAATCAGTTCAAGCCATTTTATTATCATTGTCGATGCTGATACGGTCTTACTTCATCCGCAGCTTTTCATTGTGGACGGCATGCCGGTTTTCCGGATATCTGATGAGCTTTATATGCCATACTTTCGACAAATGCGGCGCTTATTGAAACGGCGCATCAGGGCATATTTTTCGTTTGTAGCCCATCATATGGTGTTTGATCGAACACATCTTGCCGAATTACGTGCCGAGATCGAACGTGTAGCAGGATATGGCCCGTGGCATCGCGTGATCCTTGATCGCCTCGATCCGAAGGAAAGTTCAGGATTCTCGGAATATGAGACCTACGGCCGCACCTTTCTCGCGACCGGTAGGCCGGCGAAGCTAGAATATTGGCACAATATCGGCCTTGAGCGCAAGGATATGCTTTCGATCGAAGAACTCGAAAATCTCTACGGTGAAACGTACAGAAGCGCTTCATTTCATTTCTACCTCAGCAAAACCGATAAAAGCGTCGGATAATCGTCATTTCAGGAGACGCATATGGGCATAGAGACGATTCTACCCAAATCGCTCATTAAACCATTCCGAGAGGTGCGCTCATGGTTGAGAAATCGTAGACTTGGCAATACTAATAAAGATATATTTGAGGCTATATACGCCCAGAAAATTTGGGGCGGTGAGACTGAAGGCAAGCCGTATTCGGGTATCGGCACCTATGATCCATCAGTACCAGGATATATCAATCTTGTTCGGCGCCTGATCGATGAGCATAATGTACAATCAATAGTCGAGATAGGATGCGGTGACTTCACAATTGGCGCTCAATATGCAAATCTAGTTCATCATTATCTCGGTGTTGATGTCGCCGAATCCGTGATTATTCACAACAGGCGGGAATACGAGCGCGATGGCATCTCATTTCTATGTGCAGATGCAGGTGAAACTCCACTGCCGCCCGCAGATCTGTGTTTAATTAGGCAGGTACTGCAACACCTTAGCAATGCCGATATTAGCCGCATCCTCGATCAAACTTCGGCGCATAAACTGGTGCTGATAACGGAGCACCTGCCGCCGGAAGACGCTGTTAGCACCTACAATCGGGACAAGCGCTCTGGTCCGGACACCCGGCTACCATTGCTGTCTGGCGTGTACATCGACAAGCCGCCTTTTAACCGTACAGGAAAAGTCGTCTTCGAACATCTAGTAACGGAGCAACAGGCCAGCCTGCCCGGAGAGGTTCTTCGTTCGACGTTACTCATGAACGACTAGGGTCAGGACCCATCGATGTGAGCGTCGCGAATCTGATTCAGGCTCCGCGAGGAGACTGGGATGAACGACCTTCTGTGGACGCCCCTTCGGATGCAAGCGGTAAATCGGGGTAGATCGGCACGCAGTCGGATGCAGTCATCTGTCCGGTCTCGATGAGCAGCGCCATAGCTGCGGCCAGTATGGGAGTTCGCGGACCGGAACCACATCAGCTTTCCGCGCTTGGGTAGCGCTCGGCCATTCCCTGGTTCTTCCGGCCCCGTCTCGCCGACCGTTGTGCCATACCCGCCTACGTCCCCGACGCCTCTGGCCGCCGTTCCGGCTTATGCCGCGACCGCTGCCGGAGCCTGTAATCCTCGCTCTTGGTCATGAGCGCCAACGCCGTGCGCGCCATCCTGTTGGCCAGCGCCACTGACACGAGCATACGCGGTTTGCGTGCCAGCATCCACTCAAGCCACGAGCCTGCCGGCGCCCCCCGCGCACAGCCGCCTGTCTGACGACCGAGCTGCCGCCGATGATGAGCAAGCGCCGGATGGTGCGTTCTCCCATCTTCGAGATCCGGCCAAGTTTCTGCTTGCCTCCCGCCGAGTGCTGGAGCGGCGCGAGGCCGAGCCAGGCGGCGAAATCGCGGCCCTTGGGGAAGGTCTCGACCGGCGGCGCGAGAGCGACGATCGCGGTGGCAGCAATCGGGCCGATGCCGGGGATGGTCATCAGCCGGCGCGCTACCTCATCCTCGCGGGCCCGCTTGGCGATCTCCTTGTCGAGGTCGGCGATACGGTTATCGAGTCCGGCGAGCATGTCGGCCATGACGCGCAGCATGGCCAGCGCCGCCTCGGGTAGCGACGATGCCATCTCCTCCTCGTTGAGGAGGTCGGCCAGCACTGTGACCTGTGCCAAGCCGCGCGGTACAACCCAGCCGAATTCGGCGAGGTGACCACGCAATGCGTTGACCCGTTGCATGCGCTGCCGAACCACGAGATCGCGGGTGCGGAACACCATGCCGGCCGCCTGCTGCTTCTCGTTCTTGATCGCCACGAAGCGCATGCCCGGACGCTGCACCGCCTCGCAGATCGCCTCGGCATCGACCGCGTCATCCTTGTGCCGTTTCACGAACGGCTTCACGTAAGCTGGCGGGATCAGCCGCACTCATAGCCCATCTGCATCAGCTCGCGCGCCCAGTGGTGCGCGCCACTGCATGCCTCCATCGCGACCAGGCATCTCGGCTGCTTCACGAAGAAGTCGAGCAGCTTCGCCCGGCTCAGCTTGCGGCTGAACACCATGGTGCCACGCTCGTCGGCGCCGTGCGCATGAAAAACGGTCTTCGCGATATCCAGCCCAATTGTGGTAGCTTGCGACACGGACGCCTCCCTCAGTGGTGCTTCAACACCTCCACTCTGGCACGTCGATGCCGTCGGGGAGCGTCCACCCCATCAGTTATGGCTGACGGACGATCAGATGGAGCGGCTGCGGCCGTTCTTTCGCAAGAGCCGTGGCAAGCCTCGGGTGGATGACCTGCGGGTGCTGAGCGGCATCGTCTTCGTCAACCGCAACGGGCTGCGCTGGCGAGATGCTCCGAGCGCTTATGGCCCCCATAAGACGCTGTACAATCGGTGGAAGCGCTGGGGCGAGCGAGGCGTGTTCACGCGCATGATGGAGGGGCTGGCTGCGGGCAATGCCGAACCCAAGACCGTCGTGATCGACGCGACCTACTTGAAGGCGCACCGCACGGCTTCGAGCTTGCGGGTAAAAAAGGGGATTTCGGGCGCCTGATCGGACGCACCAAAGGTGGCATGAACACCAAGCTCCATGCCGTCGCCGATGCAAACGGACGCCCCTTGAACTTCTTCATGACCGCCGGGCAAATCAGCGACTACACTGGCGCGGCAGCGCTGCTGGACGAGCGCCAGAAGCGCAGTGGCTGCTCGGCGACCGCGGCTACGACGCGGATTGGTTCAGGGACGCTCTTCAGGCCAAGGGCATCCAGCCCCGAATCCCGGGCCGGCGATCACGCAATAAGCCGGTCAAATACGACAAGCGCCGCTACCGGCGCCGCAGCCACATTGAGATCATGTTCGGCTGCCTCAAGGACTTCCGCCGCATTGCCACCCGCTACGATAAGCTCGCTGCCAACTTCCTCTCAGGCGCCGCTCTCGCCACCGCCTTGGCATTTTGGTCATCGTGTAATTTGTGGCTGCTTCCCCGGGCCGACTGAGCGGCGCACCTTCTGGTTGTCGGACCTGAAGGTATGAAGCACTATGCCGGAATAGACCTGTCGATGGAAACGTCGCACGTCTGCATTGTCGATGCCGAAGGGCGCAAGGTCGCAGCGCAACGCGTGGACAGCACGCCGGAAGCGATCGCCACGCTTCTGCCCGTGGACCGCGTGGTGATCGAGACCGACCGGATGACGCCATGGGTTGCGCGTGGCCTGCACGAGCTGGGCGTCGCGATCGTGTGCATCGATGCGCGCCAGGCCCACCGGAGCCTCAAGGTGATGAAGGCGAACAAGACTGATCCGCATGATGCGGCGGGCCTCGCACAGTTGGCCCGGACCGGCTTCTACAAGGAGGTGCACGTCAAATCACCGACGTCGCATGGGGTGCGCTCGGTGATCACCGCCCGCACGCATCTGGTCGAAGCACGTGTCCGGCTTGACAACACCATCCGCGGCCTCTGCGCCACCTTCGGGATCAGGCCGGGGACTGGCCAGGGCGAGCGGTTCCTCGCGCAGGTGCAGGCCGCCATCGCCATCCCGGGTCTCGGTGAGGCGGTGGCCTCGCTGCTCCGGGCGCGGAACGGCCTGGTTGACGAGATCCGTCGGATGGATCGCGAGCTCAAGGCGATCAGCATCGCCTCTCCGGCCTGTCAGGCCCTGATGACCATCCTGGGCATCGGCGTGCAGACCTCGGCTGCGTTCGCTGCCGCCATCGATGAGGCGGGCCGGTTCAAGCGGTCGCGCACGGCTGGTGCCTACTGTGGCCTCGTCCCGCGTCGGCACCAGTCTGGCGAACTCGACTGGACGGGCCGGATCACCAAGCATGGCGACGGCACCGTCCGCACGCTGCTCTACGAAGCGGCCAACTCGATCCTGACGCGCACGCGCCAGACCTTCGCACTGAAGACCTGGGCGCTGAAGACCGTCAAGCGACGCGGTCTCAAGAAGGCCCAGGTCGCGCTCGCCCGTCGCCTCGCCGTCATCATGCACGCCATGTTGCGCGAGGGCACCTTGCTCGAGGCCTGAAAAGAGGTAAGCTCCCCTCGCCAGCGGTAATGCTCTCCAGCTGACCCGATGGCGGTGTCCCGCGAAGGAACGCAAGGACGGACGATCTGCGAAGGTTATCAGATGAGCTGCCAAGCCCGCTTCGAGGCAGTGCAACGTTCGGCCTTGTGAGACCCGATACAGCACCACCGACCGACAGGCCGCGAGTGCGGACAGATCCTTGAGGCCCTCAAGGGACAACCGCCGAGCGGACGCAAATTACAGATCCTGACCCTGAAAGGCTCGCTAGCCGGCTTAGCACGTTCGCCTGATAACATGAGATGCGCGGATATCGGGGGGCCGCCCTAATGGCACATGATCCCGATCGACAGCGACGCAATACCATTGCACGCCCACAGTCCGCCGGTATATCGATCGGATCAGATTACCTCGCACGCCTGCGGAAATACGTATCCTCATCCTGTTAACTTAATGCGTTCGATCGCCTCCCATTGTACGGTGAAAAACCGCTTACAGTAGAGATGCTATGTCGATAGCAGTGAAGAAGGTTTGCCTGCAATGAAAAAGAATGTTGCGCTCATCACCGGCGTTACCGGTCAAGATGGCGCGTATCTTGCTCAAATGCTCCTCGAGAAGGGTTACGAAGTTCATGGTGTAAAAAGACGCTCATCTTCATTCAACACGGGCCGTATCGAGGATATTTATCAAGATCCTCACAGCGAGCACTCGCGCTTTCATCTCCATTATGGAGACATGACCGACAGCACAAACTTGATACGCATAATACAGCAAACCAAGCCGACGGAAATTTACAACCTTGCCGCGCAAAGTCACGTCGCCGTGAGCTTCGAAACGCCGGAATATACGGCAAACTCGGACGCACTAGGCGCACTTCGTCTACTCGAAGCTATCCGTATCTTGGGTATGGTCGAAACCTGTCGCTTTTACCAAGCTTCGACATCCGAACTTTATGGTCTTGTGCAAGAAGTGCCGCAGCGTGAAACTACGCCGTTCTACCCTCGCTCACCATACGCAGCCGCCAAACTATATGCCTATTGGATCGTCGTAAACTATCGTGAAGCCTATGGCATGCATGCCTCCAACGGTATCCTGTTCAATCACGAAAGCCCGCTACGCGGCGAAACGTTTGTAACGCGGAAAATTACCCGTGCAGCGGCCGCGATCTCGCTCAATCGTCAAGACAAGTTGTTTCTGGGCAATCTCGACGCCAAGCGCGATTGGGGCCATGCTCGCGAATATGTCCGCGGTATGTGGTTGATGTTGCAGCAGGATAAGGCCGATGACTATGTTCTCGCTACGGGCGAAACCACGCCGGTACGAACGTTCGTCGAATGGGCATTCGAAGACGTTGGCCTGAAGTTACGCTGGGAAGGCACCGGAGCCGATGAAAAAGGCTATTGCAGCGAAACCGGGCGCTGCCTGGTCGAAATCGATCCTCGGTATTTCCGTCCCACAGAAGTCGAATTGCTTATCGGTGATCCAACCAAGGCTTATAACCAGCTTGGCTGGCGCCATGAAACCTCGGTTCGTGATCTGTGTAGGGAGATGGTCCGAAACGACCTCATCCTGATGCGCGATGCACCGATCGGCAAGGGTGCCTGACCAGCCTTCTTCTGAATTCCCCGACGGCATCGGTCCCGTCGGGGGAATTACTCGTGCTGATGCCGAAAGGGAAAGTTTTAGACGATGTGGGATTTTACGGGTAAACGCGTGTGGGTCGCTGGACATCGTGGCATGCTCGGTGGAGCGATTTCCCGTCGGCTGGCGTCAGAACAATGCGACGTGGTCACAGTCGCTCGCGATGAACTTGACCTGATGGATCAGCGCGCTGTTCGCCAATGGCTGGCGACTGCTAAGATCGACGGTATCTTTGTTGCCGCCGCCAAGGTCGGTGGCATTCTGGCAAACGCCACCTATCCAGTCGATTTCCTTTATAACAATCTAATGATCGAAGCAAATATCATCGAAGCAGCCCATCGTGCCGATGTAAATCGCCTTTGCTTCCTTGGTTCATCTTGCATTTACCCGAAGTTCGCGGAACAACCTATCGTTGAAGAAAGCCTCCTCACCGGTTCGCTCGAACCTACAAACGAAGCTTATGCGATCGCTAAAATCGCCGGAATCAAGCTGGCCGAAGCCTATCGCAAGCAATATGCTCGCGACTATATTTCAGCTATGCCTACTAATCTATACGGTCCCGGCGATAATTTCGATCTTAATTCCAGTCACGTTCTTCCTGCGCTGATCAGAAAGGCTCATGAGGCGAAGACAAATCGTGATGCTAAAATGATGATATGGGGAACTGGGTCACCCATGAGAGAATTCATGTTTGTCGATGACTGCGCCGACGCATGTATCTTTCTAATGAAAAATTATTCTGCTAATATGCACATTAACGTCGGATCTGGTGAAGATATAACAATCTACGACGTTGCACGACTGGTCTGCAACGTCGTTGGGTTCACCGGTGAAATCGAGCGCGACATCACGAAGCCTGATGGTACCCCCCGGAAGTTGATGTCAGCGGAAAAACTGCGTGCCATGGGTTGGGCGCCAAAAGTAGATTTGTCTACCGGCGTCGCTGCCACATACGAGTGGTTCCTAGCCAATAAGCTCTGACGATATGCGAATCCTTTTTTTCGGACTCAACTTTGAACCGGAACCTATTGGTATAGGTCCCTATTCGACCGGCCTGTGTCGAGGTTTGGAGGAGCGTGGCCACAGTGTAACCGCGATTACCGGGAAGCCTTATTATCCAAACTGGAGAAAACCCGAAGGCACCTCAGCTGGGTGGACCCGGGACACGATAGCAGAGATCAATATCATACGTTGTCCGCTTTATGTCCCAGAGAACCCGTCTGGCAAATCACGCTTGCTCCATCATGCGTCTTTCGCTATTTCGGCGAGCGCGCCGATGGTAGCAATGGCCCGCCGCTTTCAACCCGATCTGGTATTTTCGGTGGCCCCCTCGCTCGCCTCAGCACCAGTTGGCCGGTTGGCCGCGAAAATCGCCGGCGCCATGAGTTGGCTGCATGTCCAAGATTTTGAGGTAGAGGCGGCGTTCAAGACCGGTCTGCTCGACCCTACATCTGGTGTTGGCGGGGCTGTGCGTAAGGTAGAACGACGCCTGCTTGATGGGTTCGACGTATATAGCAGCATCAGTCGCGAGATGTGTGATCGATTAGCTCAGAGCGGTGTCGCGCCAGATCGCATCGTCGAATTTCGTAATTGGGCAAATGTGCTGCCTACAGTATCAAATAATACTCTTCGCAACGCATGGAACGTTACGACTCCGCATGTAGCATTATACTCCGGAAATATTGCCAATAAGCAAGGTGTAGAAATCATTGTCGAAGCCGCTAAAAGACTGCGCGAACGACGCGACTTGACGTTCATTGTCTGTGGAAATGGCCCATATCGTGCAAATCTGATTGCTCTGGCTGAAGGATTGCCCAATATCCAATTTCATGACCTGCAGCCGACGGAACGCCTCCACGAACTTCTCGCGCTGGCTACCGTCCATCTGCTTCCGCAGAAAGCAGAGGCCGTCGGTCTTGTGCTACCCTCGAAACTGACCAATATGCTTGCTTCAGGCCGTCCAGTAGTGGTGACGGCACCGCAGGACTCCAGCCTTGCGCACGAAGTGGAAGGGTGTGGTATTGCGACACCACCCGGAGATGGGGCTTCATTTGCGACAGCCATTTCGACAATTATAGATGATCATCAGATGTGTAAGGATATGGGCGCTCGCGCGATAAAGCGCGTCCGAGAACGCTGGCATCGCGAAACCATCCTGGATCGGGTCGAACATGAAATGGAAGTCCGGCTTGAAGCCCGCCGGGCATCCAGAATCGAATGTCTCCTTGAGCCGTGACCCAAGGTAGCACAACTACCCAACTTCTGTTCACTGGCTGCATTTATCTTCTCGGCGCAGTTTTATAAGAAGATTATGGATGTCCAGAACATTGACCCGTTCCAGTGTGTCGTTTTTGTTCTTTTGCCTATTCCTTGGCCTTTGTGCCATTGGTGGAGGATCGTCTTGGCCCCAGTCTGCATCCCTACTCTATCTTCGTCCGGCCGCAATTATTGCAGCATGTGTCCCGATCGCGATCAGGACCGTGCGCTGGGACGAAGTGCGGCCCGTTCTTCTTTCTTTGATCGCAGCTGCCATTGTAACAGCACTTCAACTGGTTCCCCTTCCTCCCGGAATCTGGCAAGCTCTTCCTGGTCATGCGCCATATAGTGCGGCAGGTGTTCTGATCGGACAGCCTAATATCTGGCGGCCTATCTCAGTTAGCCCGGACCAAACTTGGAATGCCTTGATTGCGTTAGGAGTTCCTCTGTCCGCAGTCATTGGCTTTGCAGGAATTAGGGTTTCTGAGCAAAATCGACTTGTTCCAGCTTTAATTCTTATTTCTTTGGCAAGCGGATTCCTAGGAGTCCTGCAGATCATTGGCGGCGAGCAGAGCATTGCTTACTTTCATGCCCATGCCTCGCGCGATTTGCCGGTAGGCCTATTCACCAACCACAATCATCAGGCACTGATGCTGGTTCTAACGTTTCCTTTACTCGGGACGTGGGCCACGATCTCATCACTAGGTGGGCATCGCTCCACGACAAGGCGACTAATGATCGCCGGTGGACTTGTACCGATTATCCTCCCGCTGATTCTGATTACGGGATCGCGCGCCGGCAGCGCCCTTGCGCTACCGGCCTTGATACTTGGAATACTCCTATCGCCGATGCGACTGTCATGGCGTGACAGACGCGCCTGGATAGTAATATTGGGCTCGATCGTCGTTGTTAGCTTGCTGATAATAGTAACAGTGGTTTCCGGTCGCGCCGTAGCGCTTGCTCGTCTCGCGGGTATGGTGGGTTCAGAATCCGATCTTCGATTACGAGCGCTGCCGACAATACTCACGATCACCCGCGATTTTTTTCCATTTGGCTTCGGCCTTGGCGCGTTCGATCCGGTCTTTCGTCAGTATGAGCCCGACGTACTGCTCAAACTAACCTTCTACAATCACGCCCATAGCGATCCGCTGGAGGTATTGATGGCAGGAGGTATCGCAGCTTTCGCCGTCCTTATCGTTTTTTTCGCATGGTGGGTCCGCACAGCTTGGCTGCTGGTGGCGGCCTCTGAGGGCCAATCTGACGTGGCATACGGCCGGCTCGGGGTTGCGACCACCACGTTGCTGATGATCGCTAGCGTGATCGACTATCCGTTACGTACACCGCTCTTGGGCGTCGTTATGGTGATTGGACTGGGATGGATGGCTCGGTGGCGCTCAATCTCCGATCGTCAGCCGCCCCGTTAACGTTGCCACCTTCCGGGCCTTACGCTAACACGCTTCAGGATAGACGCCCCTTAATGTGTAGCTTGGATTGTGCCCCTCATGAGAATCAGGATGCTTTCTGCGATCGTGGGATCGCTGATCCTGTCCGCCTGTTCCAGTGGAGATCGCTTGGTCGGAAGGCCAGGGATGCAGGTTTTGCAGCAGACTGCACTTCCTGAACCGACGCGCCAAGATTTGATCCTTGAGCGTCGCGCGTACGTTATCGGACCTCTCGATAAACTAACCGTTGATGTCTATGGTGTGGAGGAGCTTACGCGCAGCGTTCAGGTTGATGCTAGCGGCGAGATCGCTTTGCCGCTCATCGGCACGGTCACTGCAGCCGGCAAGACGCCTCTTGAATTGGCCGACATGGTCAGCGCAAAGCTTAAGGCACGCTATGTTCGCAACCCTCAGGTCACTGTCAGCGTAGACACCGGTGCCCAGACGGTCGCAATTGACGGTCAGGTCAACACGCCTGGGTTGTATCCTGTAGTCGGCCGCATGACTTTGATGCGAGCGATAGCCTCAGCCAAAGGATTGGCGGATTTTGCGCAGCCATCTTACGTCGTCGTCTATAGGCGTGTAAACAATCAGGAGATGGCAGCTCTTTACGATTTGCGAGCAATTCGGAATGGAGCCTATGCTGACCCTGACATATTTGCCAATGATATCGTCTATGTCGGTGAGGACAGCAAACGCAGGGTGTTCGAAAAGGTAATATCAAGCGGTGTTCTTCTTGCTGCCCCACTGGTTACCCTTATCAGATAATCTAGTTCGTCGCAGACGCAACGCCGGCAAAGGCACTATATGATACCTATTCCATCACAACGCGCCGAACCGGCAATGACACCTGATATGACGCTGCGCGGACCCGAGTTCGACGCATCGGCGATCCGCAACGGTGCGGTTTCTATCATCACAATGGTGATATCGACAATTCGCCGGCGGAGATGGGTGATCTTGGGTGCAATCGGCGGCTCGATCCTCCTTGGCATCTTGCTTACAATCCTGATGACTCCACGGTTTACGGCGTCTGCGACGCTAGAAATTCAGCGTGAAACTGGATCATTCGTCAACGTACAAGGTGTACAACAAAAGGATAGTGCGGTCGATCAGGAGTTCTACAATACTCAGTATGGACTACTTCAGTCCCAGACTCTTGCGGAGCGAGTTGCGGCCGATCTTGGTTTGTCGGAATCACCCGATTTTTTCAGAACCGTATCAATTAAATCTAATCAATGGTTTGATAGCGCAGGTCGACCATTGCCGGCGATGCGTCGTGCGCGCGTCAAGGCTGCGGGGTCGGCTCTACTCAAGAGTTTCGCCGTTTCTCCTCTGAGGCTGTCGCGACTTGTCACAATTTCTTTCACCTATCCCGATCCCGCAATGGCGAAGCGGGTAATCGATACCTGGTCTTCGGATTTCGTGAAGCTGACGCTCGAGCGCCGTTTCGAAATGACGTCTTATGCACGCCAGTTTCTTGAAGGACGGATTAAGCAATTGCGTCAGCGCATCGATCAAGGTCAGCGCGACCTCGTGGACTATGCATCGCGTGAGGGAATCATCAATGTTCCGGTTACCTCGAATAGCGGTGGAAATAACGGCAGCGTGTCCGTGACCGAGAGGTCGCTGGTAGCTGGCAACCTGACTATGCTGAACGACGAGTTAAATAAGGCTATAGCACAACGCGTCGAAGCAGAAAGTCGCCTAAACGCACCTGGTGGATCGGTTCAGGAAGCCCTTCAGAACGGCGCAATCTCCACCCTGCGTCAGCGGCGGACGGAACTGTCTGCCGAGTACGCACGGCTGATGGTTCAATTCGAGCCCAATTATCCCCCGGCAATGGCAGTACGCCGGCAGATCGAGCAATTGGATGCCGCGATCACGCGGGAGGAAAATCGTGTAGGTTCGTCACTCGAACAGGAATACAAGGCAGCTGCGAGGCGTGAGCAGGACCTCAAAGCGCAAGTCGCACAACTCAAGACTGATTTTCTCGATCAAAGACGTCGCGGGGTTGAATACAACGTCATTCAACGTGATTTAGATACCAATCAGCAACTCTATGACGGTCTATTGCAACGGTATAAGGAAATTGGTATTGCTGGAGGGGTAGGAGCAAACAATATCGTTGTAGTTGACCCTGCATCGGTACCACAAAGTCCCTCCAGTCCCAACCTTCTTCTTAATTTATTGGCCGCTACTTTATTAGGTGTTATCCTTGGTGGTGGCTTAGCTTTTGTATTGGAGCAGATCGACCAAGGTTTATCGGATCCAGGCGAAGTGAATGCCTACTTCGGAATCCCGCTTCTCGGGGCCATCCCGAAGGTTGAAACCAACGCTCTGGAGGCTTTGAGCGACAGGAAATCGTCCTTGTCGGAAGCCTATTTGTCGCTTCAGACTAATTTGGCGTTCTCCACCAGTCATGGCGTTCCGCGCAGCCTCGCCGTCACAAGCAGCCGTCCTGCAGAGGGCAAAAGCACTACGGCGAACGCCCTTGCGCGTTCGCTTGCCCGTTCGGTCGGCCGGGTTCTTTTGATCGACGCCGACATGCGCTCGCCTTCAGTCCACCATCAACTCGGCATCGAAAACCGACGTGGTCTTAGCAACTATCTGTCGGGTGACGATGACGTAACCAGCATGATCTATAACACTGTCTATCCTGGCATGGATGTCATCACAGCTGGTCCCCATCCGCCCAGCGCACCCGACCTTCTTACCGGAAGCAGATTGGATAATCTTATTAACCAACTTCTTGAAATCTATCAGTGTGTGGTTTTTGATATTCCGCCAGTAATGGGCTTGGCGGATGCCCCCCTCATCAGTAGCCGTGTCGAAGGTATAATCTTCGTGATTGAGGCGCACTCGACGCAGAAGGCTATGGCCAGGGTTGCGCTTCAGCGTCTGGCGGCCGCACATGCGACGATCAAGGGTGCCGTGCTCACCAAGTTCAATTCGAAACGCGCGCACTATGGCTATGGCTATGACTATGGCTATGGCTATGGCTATGGTCAGGAGGACAAAGCGCCTGACGCGTAACGAACCAGGACAGATGATGACATCACGAAGAGTACGATCGATTGATCCCATACGGGTTGTCTTGGTCGTGATCGGCGGTCTGGCACTGTGCTGGCTGTCAATCGCAGTTACGATGTCGAACGTTGCCACTGGGGCGTCGCCGCTGCTGGCACTCCGCGTGTGGCCTTGGTCGTCGAGCGCCGCGTCGGCGCTCGCCGAACAGGATATTGTAACTGCTACGGCGCGTTCGCAGGAGGAAGCTCGATACTACGCCAGTGATGCGCTGGCTCGTTCACCGGTCGATGCGCGAGCAGCAAGAGTATTGGGATTGTTCGACGCACTTCGTGCCCGTAACCGCGCTGCACAATTCGCTTTTTACTATGCTCAGCGGCTGTCTCGGCGTGATCTTCCAACTCAAATGTGGCTTATCGAGCAATCGGTAGATCAGAATGATATTCCGTCGGCACTAAGCCATTATCATATAGCCATGCGAACTTCGCAGACATCTCGGGCTATTTTGATTCCCGTGCTGGCCGATGCCGCAGAGAACCCTGCAGTTGCGAAGCCGCTCGCACAGCTGTTACGCCAGCGGCCAAATTGGTGGCTTGATTTCTACGACTCGGCTGTTCCGAAGATATCATCGCCTATATCGCTTGCTCTCATAGTTTCCGCACTACATTTCAATCCTGCCGATCCACTCGAAGGTGCTCGACTTCGACAAGGTATGCAGCGCCTTGTCGCGCTCGACGCGGTGGATGCGGCATATCATATTTACCGAAAAGCGTTCGTGGCTCAAAATCAGGCAGCAGTATTAATTCGAAATGGTGGTTTCGAAAGCGGAGTGGGGCTTCCGCCATTTGACTGGCAGTTTTCCGACAGTCCTGATCATCAAGGTATTATAGAACCCCGCGACGGCAGCCATGGATCAGCTGCACTCTCTATTGCCGGTACATCATCGGGTGAAGTCGCACGGGAGCTACTCATGTTACCTCCCGGACAGTACAAGCTGTCATTCTTGATTGGTGCAGTGCGCGGTGATGCCACGCAACATCCCGACGCCATGATCGTTTGCTTGAGAGGCGCCGAAATTCTGGCATTTCGATTTCCGGCCACGCCCACACCTCAGGTTATCACCAAGACCCTCGGCATTCCTGACAAAGCGTGTCGTACACAATGGCTTATAATCTCCAGCAATGGTAGCAGCGAAGTATCAGACCCGCCCTGGATCGACGACATTACAATTCGTGCTGTCGGCAGGTCAGTAGGGCGGTCGTGAATCCTAAGCCAATGCCTATAGCGAAAAACTCGAAATTATGACGAAAGTCTTCAAACAATCGATTGTCTATCCCGCTCTGGGTGGCATCTGCGACCTAGGCTTCGTGCGCATCGGCGGTCCTGGTCTAGCAAATATGCTACTGTCTTGGGCTAGAGCGCTCGTTGCGGCCGATAGGCTTGGCTTGGTAATGATCGAACCTGGTTGGCTGTCGATCAAGATCGGCCCACTGATCAGGCGTGAAAAAGACCGCCGAAGCTATGCTGGTTTGTTCCGGCGCGACGGGCATGCGATAACTGGGATAGCTAAATTGGCTGCTCTACTTCGGCCATATGCAACAGTCGAAAAATTCGCCGATCCCACATTCCTTATGCCGCCCAAAAAACCAACGCGGTTTGAGCCTCTCCCTCACGTCATTGCACCTGATTATTTCAATGGCCTGTTTGACTATCACGATTTAATAACGTCGCGTTTAATTGAAATTATCGCAACGCAGCATTTACGACAAATTCTCGCAACTGAACCTGCCGACGTCGCGGTTCATGTTCGACTAGGCGACTTCTCGGAGGCGGCGCCTGGCGCGCCGATCACAGCCAACACTAGATTGCCGTTGTCTTGGTTTGCTGATCGCATTGCCAAAATGCGTAGTAGCCTTCCCTCTTCAATTACGGTCAAGGTCTTCAGCGACGGAACCCCCGATCAATTGAGCGCGCTTCTCGAAATTGATGGCGTAAGCCTGAGCGATGGCCAGAATGCCATAGTCGATATGTTCAGCATGGCGCGAAGCCGCATGCTGATCGCATCGGCATCGACATACAGCATGTGGGCCTCTTTTCTTGGCAAGATGCCCTCACTGTGGCACCCAAATGGCGGGCTTATTCAAGCCTTCCCTTCATCGGATTGGATTCAAGTCGAAAGCGCTTTTGGATCTGAACTGCCCGCTACGTTTATCGGCGGGTTTAGAGCCGGGCAGCCGTCGCATCTGGATGCACTTCTCCAAGCGCGTGGTGGTATGCTCCCATGAAGGTTTTGAGCATAAATATCCGCGCCACCCAAGGGGGGGCGGGCCGCGTAGGCTATGATTTGCACCGCCGTCTGATCGCGGCCGGCATCGATAGTCGCATTCTTTATGGTTACGCTTCTGGCATTCGGCCCGACCCCGCAGTCGCCGACGATCCGTCGATCGTGATGATAGGGTCTCGCGGAGTGGTCCTGACCAACTACGCAGCCCATATAATGATCGGGCAAGAGATTCTGACACCGTCTCGACGCATCCTGCACGAGGAGATCGCGCGAGCCGACATAGTACATCTGCACGCTCCGCATCACTGGTATCTACACTGGCATGGTTTCACCGCGGAAATAGCAGCCATGGGCAAACCGCTGATAATCACAGCGCATGACTGGTGGCTTGTGTCAGGCCGCTGTGGATTCGTCCGAGACTGCTCAGGCTGGACCAGGGCTTGCGGCGAATGTGGCAAGCGCCGCTTCGAGGATCTGCCGGCGCTGGTGGATCGCTCGGCAATCGTCCGCCGCAATCGTCAACGGGACCTTCGTCGCATCACCACGCCTCTAGCCATCGTCTGCCCGTCTAAGCACCTGCAAACCGATCACCGCAGGATATATCCTGATTTGACAGTCGAATATATTCCCAATGCCCTCGATCTGGAATTCGAGGAAACGCTCGCTCTTACGGATCTCAAAAAGAGACGACATGGTCACGTTTTCTGTGCATCCGATTTGAATTCACCCGGAAAGATTGACTCCGCCTTGGTGCGCAAGCTTGCTGCTCGTAAGGGGCGGGATATCCGGCTCGTCGGCCGAAACAGTCCGTTTACCGATTTAAACGTCACACTTGAGGGTGAGGTTCGTAGTAGAAAGCAATTAGCTCAAATTTTTGCAAGTGCTCGCAGCTTACTTTTTACGTCACAAATGGATAACGCGCCATTAACAATCATTGAGGCGCTATCGACGGGTTGCTACGTCGTTGCCTATCCATCACCTGCAGCAGCCGAAATGTTGGCAATGGTAGGTGGTCGATGCGCTGCTTCTCCAAGTGAAGCCGAGACACTGGTTTTAGAATCTAGAGAGTCCGAACTATACGGGGGTATCTCTCCCGATAAACTTGCCGAACGCGCACGCCATCTGTTTTCTGGAAATCAATTACTCGAGCGATATTCCGCGTTATACACTAAACTCATCGTCGATGCGAAAGGTATGCTAAAGGCATGACCGCCGTCTTCAAACCAGAAGATATGGGCGCCGCTGTCGCGCCCAATCCTTTTGTTTCAATTGTAACGGTCGTTCGCAACGACGAGGAAGGTTTATTACAAACACGCCGTTCGATAAAAATACAAACTTGCCATGATTTCGAATGGATCATAATAGACGGCGCTTCAACTGATCGAACCGGCGAAATCGTAGCAAATTTGTTGAACTTAGGCGAGGCACGCGGCATTAGCGAACGTGATAACGGAATTTATGACGCCATGAACAAAGGCTTGGTCATGGCACGTGGGGCATATGTGCTCTTTTTGAATGCGGGCGATGTCATGCACTCCAACCGGGCGCTTGCAGACGCGCGCGCTCGTATTATAGAATCTAACATAGATATCGCGTTTTTTGGCTCGATCATGATGACAGGTCGTAGATCAATCCCTCGACCTGCTAGAAATCCCCGTTATTTATGGCATGGCCAACCTGGATTACACCAGGCAACCTTCTTTAATCGGCGTCTACATCAACAAATCCTGTTCGACCCCACCTTTCGAGTTTGTGGCGATTATGATGTTCTTGCCAGATTCAAATCAAAATCGGCAATAATGCGCAGTTTTCCAGAAGTTTTTAGTATAAATAAGTTTGATAGTGTTTCTACGTCGGGCAAAATGAAAATCCGACTAATGAGAGAGGCGCTTTCTGTTCAAAGAAAAGTTTTAAAGCTTTCGCCTTTAGTCATTGGTGCAAGTGTTGTTATGCGAGGGTTCAATTCTCTCGTTTTAAAAATAATTACGAGGTATGACGATCGGATGAAAAAATGAGTAACTCATCAATTACTCGCAATAAAACACTTTCGTCGTCTTTTATTTATAAAGAAAATGCGCTTGTTTTTTTTCTTTCGGCTGTTGCCATAATCTTTCTTTACGCCAAGGTGGCTGCTTTCAACAGATATGCGATTACTATTGGTGGTATATTTTGCCCCATAGCATTTATATTATCGCTGAGGCGGTTCTTATTAAATCCATTTGTCATTATGTCTTCCGCTTTTTTTATTATTTGGCCATTGATCGTGATGGTCGGATGCACGGTCTTTCAATCCTCTCTTACTCCTGAATTTAATCAATTTATTGCATCGTATTCTCTTTGGGCAATATCCGTCTTATTAATATCAATGGCCTTCTTAACAAGAAAACCCATGGGCTTTTCTGAAACTTTTGTTATAAATATTATAATACTGTTTTTTGCTACACTTCAGTGGCTGGGAACTTCTATTTTTAATACTTATATTGGATATGATATTGTTCAGCCTTTGTTGGGGTCAGATCTATTTAATAGTTATCTTAACATTGAAGATATTGATAAGGCGAGAGCCATTGGTACCTACTATGAGCCGTCTATGTGTGGTCGCGTAATTGGTACGTTATGTCTGATAGATGTCATTAGAACCAAAAAAGTTGCTCGAAATTTACTTATTGTTTTAATAGGATTAGCTGCGACCAAGTCTCTTGGGTTAATAATCCTTGTTGCCGTCTTGGGCGTTGTTCTTTTGGGGAGAAATGTGAAGGAGCTCGTTTCGCTGGTGTTGGCTGGTCTTGTACTTTTCTCAATACAAGGGGCGCTAGTGTCGCAACGATTAGTGACGCAGGCAGGTGATCAATACTCATCTACGTACCGCAGAATAATAGCACCTATTGAAACCTTAGGGTTTGCCGCAATTCATTATCCTTTGGGTATTCCTATTGGAAGTGCTGAATTGTTAGCTGAAAGAACGGGCTACGCTGTAGAAACAGGCGAATCTAAGATAACTAATGGAACTTATGAATTTATTACTTATTTTGGCCTTTTAGGAATATTGGTGCTGGCGTCGGTTTTGTTTTCGAGCTTTACGCTCGTTGCATATGGTGAACGGGAGTATGCTGCGTGCATCTTATATATTGGAATGTCTACCGCTTTGTCAGGAAGCTTTTTATCTATTGAATCTTCACTGCTTACTTACTTTTTCATTTCGTCCTGCATCTCGGCACGCGAAATTCGCAAAACGAGGAACGACGTCTAGAGTTTGAGTTCATTGGTACTTTGAGGATTGGTAGTTTTCCTGATTCATTGACGCGCGGATCGGGAAGATGGAGACATGGCGCTGTTCTGGTTGGCGGATGAAGCGTAGCGGCGACCGACTCGCATTTACCGAAAACCAGCCCGGCGCGACAGGTAGATGATCGGCGCCTATTTCCGCGTTCCACCCTGCTGGTGGTGGTGCGGGCGAGGGGGCGCCAGCCGTCGGGAGCGCAAGCAGATCGCCTCTTCGGCCCCGAAGTATCCTGCGCTATGCGCATGCTTGGGCGCCGCCAGGGCCGCAGCCTCCAGCCGCTGATGGCGGAGGCGGTCAACGATGTGCTGCGCAAGCCCGGTGAAAGCCCGATTGGGGATTGGGTGAATTATATCCGCGCTATCAACCGATTGGCTGACGTGACCCAAGTCTTTCATCCAGCCGCAACTAGAGACCGGCTCTCGAAGACGGGCGCGTCGGTGACGGAGCTGTGCCATAGGCGCGGGATGTCGAGCGCGATCTACTGCGCGTGGAAAGCGAAGTTCGGCGGCCGGGAGGTGTCTGACGCGAAGCGGCTACGGGCGTTGGAAGAGGAAAACGCGCGGCTCAAGCGACAGTTCGCGGACATGATGCTCGACATCGCAGAATTGAAAGACCTGTCAAAAAATGGTGACGCCCGCCGGGGCGGATCCCACCAGCATGGGGTATCGCTCGTGCCGGCGGATGATGGCGACCTGCGGTCGCGGCTTTGTGAACTGGTGTGGGAGCGCTGACGGTTCGGCTATATGCGGCTGCACATCCTGCTCCGCCGGAATGGCGTCACGATCAACCGCAAGAAGATCCAACGGCTCTATTGTGAGGAGGGATTGACGGTCAGGCGTCGAAAGGGACGAAGGTGTGCCGTTGTCGCGCAGGCACCTGTACCGGTGTCGGCACTTCCCAATCAGCGCTGGAGCTTGGACTTCGGCCACGAGTTGACCGATCTTGCGGCAGCACTCGTCGTTGGGCTACGCCACTTCAGCAGCGCTCGCTGTCCCAACACCGTCAAGGCATTCAAATCGCCTGCTTTAAAGCGATCGCCTATTTGCAAGGTTTTATTCCTCGCGAAGACGCGAACTCGCTGAGACGGCCTATACCCGCGCAACCCCGACCGCGATTGAGAAAGCGCTTTCACTGCTGACCTTCGACAAACGACGGATGGAGGATCGGCGCAGGGGCTATTTCTTAAGCCCTGTTTGATAGAAACCTGTTTACCGTTTACGCCCGTCATCAGCCAAGATCGCTGGTCACAGTTGGGACTGGATTGAGCTAATCGGCCATACCAGCTAGGTGTCTGACGCCTTCCGTGATCGGAAGGTTCCTAGCACGTCAGGTGTGGGGCATGTTGAATAACGTTGATCCGATCGACCGGCGTTTTTCTTTATCTAGGCCATTGATGACGTCATCTGATACCTCTCCGTCGAAGACACCTTGGCGCCCACGCAGCGCCTTGCTGCAGTTCCGGGCGGTGGCTTATCTGCTGTGCAGCGACATGGTAGCAATCTTTGTTGGCTTCCTGCTTGCGGCCTTGGCGCGCCATTCCGTTTTTGGCGATACGAACTGGCTGGTCTTCGCTCTCGTTCTGATGCCGCTTTATGTACTTATCGCCTCGAATTCAGACGCTTATGATGCGGAGAATTTGCAGGATCCATTTCGGGCAATAAGACGCAGCTTACAATCGTTGGCGCTGGCAGTCGGCAGCGTCATTCTCATCATCTTCTATTTAAAATCTGGCACGGCCTTCCCTCGTCTGACGATCGGTATCGGCTCGGGGCTGGCAACCGTGTTTCTCGGGATCACCCGCTACGGCTTTATCCGCCATCTCAGCTGGATCGTCGGTGGCAATCCATTCAGTTCGATCCTCTTGTGCGATCGCGGTGCTCCTATACCGTCGGGCGATTTCTCCATGATCATGGCGGCTGAGTCCTATTTCGATCCCGACCGGCACGACCCACACATGTACGACCGTCTCGCCACGCTGGTGGCGAGCGTAGACCGAGTCGTGGTGACTTGCGCACCAGAACACCGGCTGGCTTGGGCGAAGGCGCTACGTGGCGCCAATGTCCAAAGTGAGATCATCGTACCAGAACTTGCCCAACTGGGCCCTCTTGGCTTGGGTCCTTATCGAGACGTCCCGTCAATCATTGTCGCGGCGGGGCCGCTCAATCTGACCGACCGGATTGTCAAGCGCTTGTTCGACATCGCGGTGGCGTCGGCCGCCCTGTTGTGCCTGCTGCCGCTGCTGGTCCTCACTGCGATAACAGTGCGCATGAACAGCCCTGGACCAATCCTGTTCAAGCAGGTGCGTATCGGCCGCGGCAATCAGATGTTCCAGATGCTCAAGTTCCGCTCGATGTACGTTCAGCAGTTAGACGGCGCCGGCCATCGTTCCGCCTCTCGCGACGACGACCGAATCACCAAGGTCGGGCGGATCATTCGCAAGACCAGCATCGACGAGCTACCGCAGCTGATCAACGTGCTGAAAGGGGACATGAGCATCGTCGGACCGCGTCCGCATGCTCTGGGTTCTCGCGCGGCAGACAAGCTCTTTTGGGAAGTCGATCAGCGTTATTGGGATCGTCATGCTGCCAAGCCAGGTCTCACCGGTCTTGCCCAGGTTCGCGGCTTTCGCGGGGCTACGTTGGTAGAGGCCGATCTCAGAAACCGTCTTCAGGCCGATCTTGAGTATCTCGAGAATTGGTCGATCTGGCGCGATCTTAAGATTATCTTTCTGACAGTACGTGTGATCCTGCATCGCAACGCATTCTAGGCTCAGGACTCATTGGTTGATCCAGAAGATGACGGTTGCAGCGAGAGCGATGGCGGACATGAAGGCGTGAGCGCATCGGTCGTAGCGGGTGTGGATGCGTCGCCAGTCCTTGAGGCGGCCGAACATGTTCTCGATCCTGTGGCGACGCCGGTAGAGGACGGCATCATGCGGGATCGGTGCCTTGCGGCCTTTGCGTGACGGGATGCAGGCGGCAGCGCCGCGTGCGGCGAGCGCCTGACGGAACCAGTCGGCATCGTAGCCGCGATCGGCGAGCAGCACCGGGGCGGGTGGCATCGCCTCGAACATGAGGGCCGCGCCCTTGTAGTCGCTCATCTGCCCTTCGGTGAGCAGCATGACGCGCGGGCGACCACGATCATCGCAGACGGCGTGCAGCTTAGAGTTCAGGCCGCCCCTGGTGCGTCCGATACATCGGGGAAGAGCCCCTTTTTGAGCAGGCTGGCCGCCGTCCGGTGCGCTTTCAGAGTAAGCGTCCGGTCTTCTCCACCTTGCTGACGAGGTGATGCGCAAGCCACAGGTTCGGCACTGTGGCAGACACCGGTGCGGCATCATGGCGACGCGAATTATCGAGATGGTTGGGCCTGAACCGCGCCGGCGGTTCAGCGAAGATGACAAGGCGCGGATCGTGTCGGAGGCGATGATGCCGGGTGCCAGCGTGCTGGAGGTGGCGCGGCGACACCGGGTGTGCACGTCGCTGGTGTATCGCTGGCGACGCACGCTGCTGCGCGACGGGGTGGCGAGCGAAGCATTGCCGTTGCCGGGGCCGGCATTCATTCCGGTCGAGGTGGCGGGCGCGCCCATGGTGCCGCATTCGGAGCCGCTCGGACCGGGTGTGGTGGAAGTGGTCGGCCCGGCCGGGCAACGCATCCGCCTGGCACCTCCCATCGACGCGCGGGTGCTCAAGACCGTGCTGGCGGGGTTTGCTTGATCGGGCCGCCGGGCGGTGTCCGGGTGTATCTGGCGGCCGGGGTCACGGACATGCGCAAGGGCTTCGACGGGCTGGCCGCGCTGGTACAGCAGCGGCTGCGCCAGGATCCGTTTGGCGGTGCGGTGTACGCCTTCCGGGGCAAGCGTGGCGATCTGGTCAAGCTGCTGTGGTGGGATGGTCAGGGTCTCGTGCTCCATGCCAAGCGTCTGGAGCGGGGCCGGTTCACCTGGCCGGCGACCGCGGACGGCGTCGCGGTGCTGACCCCGGCGCAGCTGTCGATGCTGCTCGAAGGGGTGGACTGGCGGCATCCGATCCGGTCCTCGCAGCCGACCTTGGCCTGGTAAAAAGTACGGTTTCCTGCGGCTTTCGCGTGTATCGGCACGGGGGTTCTGGTATAAGCGGGCGTGTCGCCCGATGCCGCCTCGCTGCCCGACGATATCGCCCTTCTGAAGGCCATGCTCATTGCTGCCGGCGCCGAGCTGGAGCAGTTGCGGATGCAGGTCGCGCGGCTGCGGCGCATGGCCTTCGGCCGTTCGTCGGAGAAGCTGACGCACCAGGCTGACCAGCTGGAACTCGGGCTGGAAGAGCGCGAGGCGGAAGCCGCCACTGCGGCGATGCCGGTGGTCACCCGGACACGGGAGACCGCCAGGCCGTATCGACAGCCGCTGCCCGATCATCTGCCCCGCACCGAGGTCGTGCATGAGGCACCGTGCGTCTGCCCCGACTGCGGTGGTGCCATGCGGCGCATGGGCGAGGACGTTACGGAACAGCTCGACTATGTGCCCGCCTCGTTCCGGGTCGTGCGCCACGTCCGGCCGCGGCTCAGCTGCCGGTCATGCGAGCGCATAGTGCAGGCGCCGTTGCCGTCCATGCCCATCGAGCGCGGTCGACCCGGTGCGGGGCTGCTCGCCCATGTGCTGGTGTCCAAATACGCCAACCATCTGCCGCTCTACCGCCAGTCGGGCATCTATGCTCGCCAGGGCGTCGACCTTGCCCGCTCCACGCTCGCCGACTGGGTCGGGCGCTCGGCCGCGCTCCTCGGCCCCTTGGTCGACGCGCTCGAGCGCCACGTCATGGGCGGCGCGACCCTCCATGCCGACGACACGCCGGTGCCGGTACTGGCCCCTGGTGCCGGTCGCACCAGGACGGGCAGGCTGTGGACCTATGTAGGGGGCGTTTGCGGTGGGGGGCGAAATCCTACGCTCATGACTTGCCACCGAGACGCTGGCCGAGTTTATCTTCGCTGCCAGGAAGCCAGCGTCGCATGACCATGGGCGAGGAGGTCAGGCGGGACGACGACGATCCCGTCCACAGCGCGGCTGTCGACGACCTCCCCAAGTTTCATGGTGTTCCAGAAGATGATGATGGCGGCGAGCAGGTTCATGCCGGCGATGCGATAGTGCTGCCCTTCGGCGGATCGATCCCGGATTTCACCTCGGCGGTGGAAACTGATGGCGCGCTTGAGGGCATGATGGGCCTCGCCCTTGTTGAGTCCGATCTGAGCCTGGCGCTGGAGGCTGGCATCGAGAATCCAGTCGATCATGAACAGGGTCCGCTCGATGCGCCCGACCTCCCGCAATGCGAGGGCCAGTTCATTCTGGCGCGGGTAAGAGGCGAGCTTGCGAAGAATCTGGCTAGGCGCGACGATCCCCGCTGCGATCGTCGCCATGACGCGCAGGATGTCGGGCCAGTTGCGTTCGATCAGCGGTTCATTGATCTTGCCACCGACTAGCGCTCGCACATTGGCAGGCGTCGCATTGGGCGTGAAGGCATAGAATCTTTTCTGAGGTAGATCGCGGATACGCGGTGCGAACCTGTAGCCGAGCAAGGCGCAGGCGGCGAACACATGATCGGTGAAGCCGCCCGTGTCGGCAAAATGCTGGCGGACGTGGCGGCCCGCGTCATTCATGAGCAGCCCGTCTA
This sequence comes from Sphingomonas sp. FARSPH, assembly GCF_003355005.1. Classification (NCBI taxonomy): domain Bacteria; kingdom Pseudomonadati; phylum Pseudomonadota; class Alphaproteobacteria; order Sphingomonadales; family Sphingomonadaceae; genus Sphingomonas; species Sphingomonas sp. FARSPH. Next base: position 63,152 of record NZ_CP029987.1, read on the forward strand.
GGATGTAGGGCGCCTCGCTGACCGTTGCCGGGATCACCTGGGTTGCGAAGGGAGCATATTGATCGGACACATGGCTGTATCCCTTGAGACCCGGGACGTTGCCATATTTCGCGTTGATCAGATTCATCGCCTCGCCCTGCTCGGTAGCAAGGAAGAACTGCCCGTCGCTGGATGCCGATTGTCCTTGTCCCCAAAAGGCGGCCATGGGCAGGGCGGCGTGGGCCTCCACGATCATGGCGAGCGCGCGATCATAGGCGCTGCCTTCGACATACCAGCGCGCAATCCGCAGCAATTCCCAGAAACTGTGTGTGTTGGTCGCCGCCGCCATCTTGCGCAGTCCGAGATTGACGCCCTCCGCAAGAAGCACGTTCATCAGGCCGATCCGGTCACTGCAGGGCGCGCCGGTGCGTAGATGCGTGAACGCCTCGGAAAACCCGGTTCGCTCGTCGACTTCCAGCAGCAGATCGGTGATCCTCGCGGGCGGAAGCTGCTGATAGAGATCGAGCACGAGATCCTCGGCACCTTCGGGCGTGTCGGCCTTCAGCTTGTCGATGTGCAGCTTGCCGTTCTCGATGATGCCACCTGGGATCGTTCCGGTTCGCGCTGCGCGGCCTAGCTCCTTCAACCGTGTATCCAGTCGTGCCCTGCGCTCGGCCAGCCATTCGCCAGGTCGTAGCGGCACGGCGAGCCGCGCAGTCTGCTCTATCGCCTGTGGCGGGACCAGAATCTGCTTGAGGTCGCCATAGCGGCGCGATCCCGCCAGCCATATGTCGCCCGACCGGAAGGCGTCGCGGATGTGAAACAGCACTGCGATTTCCCAAAGCCGGTAGTCACCGGCGGGCTCAGCGCGAAGATGACGATGCCATTTGGAGTTAGGGCGCAGAAAATCCATCGGAGGATCGGCCTTGATCCCGCTTCGCAGCAGCGCGACAGCCGCCAGAAGAGGCTTGGCGATCGGCGCCGCCTGCATGTCGAGCAGGCGCAGCATCCTTGGCGCGTAGAGGCGGAAGCGATGATAGCCGTCGAGAACGCGGCTGAGCGGACCTGCCGCGAGCACGTTGGTCAGCGCGGAGGCCGTGTCGACAAGGGTTCTGAACCGTTCCCAGCCAGGCCCGGTGGCGATTATCCCGTCCAGGGCCGCACCATCGTCCTGTGCCCCTAGCAATGCGCCACCGATTTCGGCAAAGGACTTCAGCGTGTCCCGAACGGCCGCCTTTTCGTCGGCGATCCTGGTGCTGCAAAGGCGTTCGGAGGCCCGATAGAGACGGCCCACGATGCGGTCGTGGGTCTCCACGACGACATCGGCCAGCGAAGACCGCCATTCCAGGGTGCAGACAGCGAGGATCGCAAGCCGCCTGCTTTCGGGTAGATCGCGCATACCGTCGGCGTAATAGCGCTCGCCCTGTCGGCGAAGTCGGGTCACACGATGCGCGGGCACGCCTTCCAGCAAATCCGCCGGAAGATCGAACCTTTGAAGATATTCCAGTCGATCCATCAGCCGGTTGGCGGCTGCTGAATTTGCGCCAACCTCGAACTGTCGCAGCCATACGAAGCGGGTGACACGACCATCCACCGTATCCTCCAACAGGTGAGCCAAATTCCCACTCAGGGCTGGCGTGATGCGATGGGCGATACGATCTTCAATCCGGCGTTCCGCCTCGACCAGCGCATCGGCGCAAAGGCGCTCGATCGTCGAGGAGCCGGGAAGGATCGTGCGGGTGCGGCGACACTCCGCCACGAAACGACCGGCAAGATCTTCGTTCGATGTCGCCGCCTCGGCTTCCCGAGCGATCCATTCGCGCAAATCCCGTGCGCCCCGCCCCGAAAAGGAGCGATAGCCGTAGATTCGGCGCAGGTCCGCCAGATGTTCGTGCCGGGTCTCCTCGCGCGCGGCATAGAGGAGTAGATCGTCGCTGGTCAGCCCGAGCTGGGCCGCAATGAAATCCGATACCTGCGCCGGGATCAGCTCGCCAGGAGCGAGCACCCGGCCCGGGTAGCGCAGGACGCACAGTTGCAGCGCGAAGCCGAAACGGTTGTGGGCGCGCCGACGCTGGCGGATATGCCCGAGATCCTCATCGCTGAGGGTATAGTGCCGCAGCAGCTCACCTTGATCGACCGGCAAATGAAACAGCGCCTCGCGCTGTCGATCGGTCAGGGTCACGCGACGCGGCATAGATGCTCCTTATTCTCTCCGATGCGAGGTTTGAGATAGCTTGATTGCGATGCTGGTTGAGATACACAATAGCGCAATCTTATGTGCTCATGTTCGTCACCGCCTCAAACCTTCGTTTGTGATCCATGTTGATCGGCTACGCCCGTGTCTCCAAAGCTGATGGCTCGCAGTCCCTCGACCTGCAGCACGACGCCCTTCGCGCCGCCGGTGTCGAGCCAGGCAATATCTATGATGATCGTGCATCTGGTAGCCGTGATGATCGCCCCGGTCTTGCCGCCTGCCTCAAATCGTTGCGCGACGGCGACGTCCTGATTGTCTGGAAGCTCGATCGGCTCGGCCGAACGCTCACGCATCTGGTCAGCACGGTCCAGAGCCTGTCGGATCGCAGTATCGGTTTGAGGGTGCTCACCGGCAAGGGCGCGCAGATCGACACCACGACGCCATCGGGTCGCATGGTGTTCGGCATCTTCGCCACACTGGCGGAGTTCGAACGGGATATGATCCGCGAGCGCACCATGGCTGGCCTTGCCGCCGCCCGCGCGCGGGGCCGCAAAGGCGGCCGCAAGTTCGCCCTTTCCAAAGCTCAGGTGCGCCTCGCCCAGGCCGCCATGGCCCAGCGCGACACGTCCGTCTCAGATCTATGCAAGGAACTCGGGATCGAGCGCGTCACCCTCTATCGCTATGTCGGTCCCAAAGGCGAACTCAGGGACTACGGAAAGCGCGTCCTAGGGCTTGTCGCAAGCTGATGCGTATGGGGCGAATGATACCTCAGCGAACGGGCTTTGTAAGGCCCGCTGATCTGTCTGCTGAATAGGGTGAGCAATGGCCAGAAATTTTCTCTTCAATTCGCTTGCTGCGCTGGCGCTTGTGTCAGCCACACCCACCCTGGCTCAATCGGCTGACCCAGCGGGCAAACCGTTCGATGCAACTGTGGCATGGGCTTCGTTCACGAAGTTGCTGCACGAGGAATACGGCTATTTTGACCGTCCCGGTGTCGACGGCGATGCCATCCTTTCCGCGTTCGAACAGCGAGCAAAGGCAGCCCGATCCGACAAGGACTTCATCGACGTACTCCAGCTTGTATCCCACAATTTCGCAGACCCGCATTTCATTGTCGGTCCGTTCGATCGCGATGACTGGGCAATCATCCCCACATCGTCAGACCTGTTCGGGATCTACGACGGCACAACCTTTCGGATCGAGGATGTGCGGGCAGGCGGCGATGCGATGGCCAAGGGTGTGACATCAGGCGTGACTGTGCTCAGGATCGATGGTCAAACGCCTCGTGCCGCTATTGAGCAAATCACTGGGCGGCCATTTACAGCGCTGAGCACTCCTCAGATCGGGTTCGCGTTCAACGTGGCGTTGGCAGGCCATCGTCGGCGGGCTCGCACGTTGGAAATACTGGAGGCCAGGCAGCGACGGACCTTCGCTTTGGCGGCGACCTCGGATCAGGCCAATCGGGTTGCGGACGGACCTCTCCTGGATGTCGAGCGAGACGGAGCACTCGGTATTATCCGCATCAATAATTCGCTCGGCGACCAAGCTTTGATCGTGCAGTTCGCACAAGCACTGGAGTCCCTTAACGACACCACCACCCTGCTGATCGACCTTCGCAATACACCCAGTGGGGGTAACACCAGCGTCGCCCGTGGCATCATGGGGCATTTCGTGGATCACGATCGACCCTACCAGATGCACGTCATTCCTTACGAAACGAGGGTGCTCGGGCCGACACGTAAATTCGTCGAATTCGTCGCGCCCTATGGCATTCGCTATCCTGGGAAAGTCTATGTTGCCGGCGGGCGGTGGACCGGCAGCATGGGCGAGGGATTGATGATCGGTTTCGACGCGATCGGCGCCACCACCGTTGGCAGCGATCTGGCCCATCTTCTTGGTGCATTGAGCAACGAAACGATCGAAGGCTCAGCCGCCAAGGTAGATCTCGGCACAGAGCAATTGTTCACCGTAACAGGGCTCCCGCGTGAGGCTTACCATCCTCAAATCCTTATCCAGCGAGCCGAACGCGATAATGCGCATGACCCTGTGCTGACAGCAATCGGGCGATGACGCGCAAGCGGGCTTAGCGTAGGATTTCGCCCCCTACCGCAAACGCCCCCTATGTACGCGACGAGCGCGGGGCTGGCGGCGAGGCTCCGCCCGCCGTGCTGTTCCACTACGCGCCCGACCGCAAGGGCGAACGACCCGCCGGACATCTTGCCCGGTTCCGGGGCGATCTGCACGCCGATGGCTATGCCGGGTTCGACCGCCTCTATGGCGACCGCATCGCAGAGGTGGCCTGCTGGGCGCATGTCAGGCGCAAGTTCTTCGACGTCCATGCCGCAACCGGCTCCCCCACGGCCCGCGAGGCACTGGACCATATCGCCGGCCTCTATGCCGTCGAACGGGATGTGCGTGGCCGGCTCCCTGACGAGCGACGGCACGCGCGCCAGGCCAGGGCCGGACCGCTGCTCGATGCCTTCCGCCAGTGGCTCGACGCGACCGGACCGAAGCTGTCCCGGCGCTCCGACCTTGCGGTCGCCATCCGCTATGCGCTCGCCCGCTGGCAGGCGCTGACCCGCTATGCCGACGATGGTCGCCTGGAGATCGACAACAATGCCGCCGAGCGCTCGCTGCGCGGTATCGCCGTCGGGCGCAAAAACTGGCTATTCGCGGGCTCCGACCAGGGCGGGCACCGCGCCGCCAGCATCTACAGCCTGGTGGAAACCGCCAGGCTCAACGGCGTCGACCCCGAGGCCTGGCTGGCCGACACCATCAGACGCATCGCAGACCATCCGGCCCGCCGGGTCGCTGAACTGCTGCCGTGGAACTACCGGCCCGTTTGAGGTGACGCCGTCACCGGACGCTTACCTTTCAGATGCGTGGCATCGATCATCAACTGGTCCGGCGCTCCGCCCTCAGTCGCCAGTCCGGCAAATATCCGATTAAAGACACCCATCCGGCTCCAGCGGATGAACCGGTTGTAGATCGTCTTGGGCGGGCCGTAAGCCGCTGGCGCATCCCGCCAGCGCAGGCCATTGCGGATCACGAAAATGATCCCGCTGACGATCCGCCGATCATCCACACGCGGCACGCCATGCGACAGCGGAAAGTACGGCTCGATCCGCTGCATCTGCTTGTCCGTCAGCCAGAACAGGTCACTCATTGGCGGCTCCTCCAACGCCAATGAATCAACCCGCAACCCCACACGCAAGCGATTTAATAGGTCCTGATCCTAGGAGAAGTTCCGCGTCCACAGCGTCTACTAGGCTCAGGACTCATTGATTGAGCCAGAAGATGAAGCTGGCGGCGAACGCGATGGCTGACAGGAAGGTGTGAGCGCAGCGATCGTATCGGGTATGGATTCGTCGCCAGTCTTTGAGGCGGGCAAACATGTTCTCGATGCGATGACGCTGGCGATAGAGTGAGCGGTCGTGTGAGATGGCGACCTTGCGGTTGCTTTTGGAGGGGATGCACGGCGCGATGCCGCGGTTGGCGAGGGCCTTGCGGAACCATGCTGCGTCATATCCTCTGTCAGCCAGCATCGCCCTGGCGGGCGGCAGGGTATCGACCAGCATGGCTGCCCCCTTGTAGTCGCTGGTCTGTCCCTGGGTCAGGGCCAGGCGAATGGGCCGACCGCTCCCATCGCATACGGCATGCAGTTTGGTGGTCAGCCCACCGCGACTGCGTCCGATACAGCGGGATAAAGCCCCTTTTTGAACAGGCTGGCGGCGGTACGATGCGCTTTGAGGTGCGTGGCATCGATCATGAGCTGATCCGCAGTGTCGCTGCCCGCTGCCAGTTCGGCGAAAATCCGGTTGAACACTCCGAGCCTGCTCCAGCGGATGAAGCGGTTGTAGATCGTCTTGTGCGGCCCGTAAGCCGCAGGCGCGTCGCACCACCGCAAGCCATTGCGGATCACGAACGGGATACCGCTCAATACCCGTCGGTCATCCGCCCGCGGCACACCATGCGATAACGGGAAACACGGCTTGATCCGACGCATCTGGACGTCAGACAGCAAAAGCAGGTCGTTCATCTCGGCACCTCCGCCGCTTATGAATCAAGCCGCCATCGCTCATGCAACCCTTTAATAGGTCCTGTGCCTAGAGACGGGTCCTTGAATGTACGACCGTAACTGGGGGATTGTGTTGAAGAAGTCGGCGTCTGGCGCGGACAATTGGCGGCTGGTTTGCGCAGGAAGCCGCTGGCCAGTTCAGACGGGTAGTGGCTGCGCCGGCATCGGGATGAGTGTAGCCATCTTGCGGAGGTTCTGGGCGGTGGCCGCCATATGGAACTCATCCCTTGCACCGTTTGGACCACGCAGACGCAATCGGTCGAGCTTCAGGATGCGTTTGAGGTGCGCGAACAGCACCTCGACCTTCTTTCTCTGGCGGCGGGAGGTGACGTAGGCGTTGGTGGTGGCGATGTCGCGGGCAAGATCGCGAGCCCCTTCGTGGATCGAACGGGTGACCTTGCGCGCGGGCATGTTGGGCGTGCAGCGTTCCCGCAAGGCGCAGCCGCCGCAGTCCTGCTGTCGCGCGCGATAGCGGATGAAGCCGTCCTGGCCGACATCGCCCCGGTCGGTCGCGAAGTTGCGGTTCCTGGGCCTCAGGCGCTTGCCGCCGGGGCAGATGTAGCTGTCGTCATCATGGTCGTAGGTGAAGGCATCGCGTTCGAACGTGCCGTCGCGGCGGGCGGAGTTGTCGAAGACCGGGATGTGCGGCTGGATGTCACGCTCGTGGACCAGCCAGGCGAGCATCTCCGCCGAGCCGTAGGCGGTGTCGGCGGCCAGCCGTTCGGGCCAGACGCCGAAGCGGTCCTGCACCCGCGCGATCATGCGCTTGCACGCGGTGACTTCGGCCTGGCGCACGGCGGTGGTCGCTTCCACATCCATGATGACGGCGTGGTCGAGATCGATGAGGTAGTTGGTCGAATAGGCGTAGAAGGCCGGGCCGCGATGCGCGCTGGTCCAGCGCGATGCCGGATCCGCTGGCGCCGGATACTTGGGCACCACCGGCGTCGCTGCACCGAACGCGGCATCGTCGAGAACGGCCAGATACTCGCGTACCGCACGGCTGTCGGCGTCCGGTGCCAAGCCATCGCTGCCCGTACCGCCGGTCTGACGATTGGCGTCGGCGCGGATCAGGCTGACGTCGACCGCGAACCCTTCGCCGCCCACCAGCCCCTCGGCCATGCAGCGTGCGACCGTCGTCTCGAACAACCGGCGCAGCAGGTCGCTATCGCGGAAGCGCCCGTGCCGGTTCTTCGAGAAGGTCGAGTGGTCGGGCACGTCGCCGTCCAGCCCCAATCGGCAGAACCAGCGATAGGCCAGGTTCAGATGCACCTCGTCGCACAATCGCCGCTCAGACCGGATGCCCATGCAATAGCCGATGATGAGCATCCGGATCATCAGCTCCGGATCGATCGAGGGGCGACCCGTCTCGCTGTAGAAGGGCCTCAACTCCTCGCGAATGCCCGACAGGCCCACGAACCGGTCGATCGAGCGCAGCAGATGGTCCGCCGGTACGTGCCGCTCCAGGCTGAAGCTGTAGAACAGCGCTTCCTGCGCCACCGTCCGCTCGCCCATCATCGGCCCGTCTCCGCTCACCTCGCGAAGATTGAATCAGACCATCAGCACGACTGCAAGACAGCCTTTTTCAACAGAATCGGGGGGAAGCAGTTTTCGGAAGAGCAGATCGGCATTCTGAAGGAGGCCGAGATGGGGGCAGTGGTCACGGAGCTTTGCCGCAGGCACGGTATGTCGAGCGCGACCTACCACGCATGGAAGGCGAAGTTCGGCGGCCTGGAGGTATCCGATGGGACTCGCCCCGGAGAAGTGGAGAGTTTCCTTGAGGTGAAGGTGACCGCGATGACGCAGCAGCGATGGTTCACGAAGGAGTTTGACGACGAGGCGGTACGTCTGGTGGCGACCAGCGGACGGACGCAGCGGGAAATAGCCGAGTATCTGGGCGTCGGGTTGTCGACGCTGGTGCGCTGGATCAGCCGCAGCCGGGATCGTTTGCTGGAGAGGCGCCGCAGGCAGATACGGCCGCCGAGTGGAAGCGCCTTCGGCGAGAGAATGAGATCCATCGGCAGGAGCGCGACATACTGAAGCGGGCGACCGCTTTTTCGCCTGGGAGGGAAATCGATGAGGTTCCAGCTCATTGATCGGGCGAGACAGGATTCTCCGGTCCACCGCCTCTGCCGGGTACTCGGCGTCAGCCGGAGCAACTATTTCGCCTCGAAGGATCGCCCGGCCAGTCGGCGCCAGCGCGACGACATGGCGATGTTGGCGCATGTCCGCTCGGCATTCGCGATGTCGGACGGCACCTAGGGCTGTCCGCGCATGCGCCCAAAGGGCTCATTCATGATTCGGACCGCGGCAGCCAATATTCTTCCGTGGAGTACCAGCCCGAACTGCGCCGCCATGGCATCCACATCTCCATGTCCGGAAAGGGAAATTGCTACCTTCGCTGCTGGACTCGAACAGAAACGGACGGGGTCAACCCCGTCCGTTGCTTCATCTGCGCTCATGCGCCACAACACCAGTCGTTCTCTGGTTGTCGCTGAATGAAAGATTGGGGTCACGTCACCCGATCGGTTGATAGCGCGGGTAGAATTCCCTTAATCCCCGATCGGGCTCTCGCCGTGTTTCCGCAGCACGTCGTTGAACGCCTCGGCCATCAGCGCCTGGAGGCTTCTTCCCTGACGCCGGGCGAGCATGTGCATCGCGAAGGACATTTCGGGGCTGAAGAAGCCGGCGATCTGCTTGCGGCCCTGCCGGCTGGCCGGCGTGGCCGATGGGGAAGCGCCGTCCCCTGCCCCGGTCTCAGCCTGCATCGCGCGTTCCGGAATCCCGGCCGGCGCAGGCGGCACCGTGCGCAGATTGGCGAAGCTTGGTTTGCGGCTCATGCGGTGGTCCTCTTGCGGGTGGGTTTTCCGGGCAGCGACAGGCCGACCTGTCGACATGTCCATTCGTAGATGTGGCGGATATCCTCGGCCGCCTTGCCGTCGGGCTCATATTCCATGACGGTGCGCCCCTCGCCGCTGGCATGGCGGTACGCGGCGCGGTCGGGGATCTGGACCGGGCAAGGCGGTGTGCCGAAACCTTCGACCAGCTCGCCGGCTTCCTGATAGACGCGCGGCGCATTGGGGTTGCCTGCAGTGAAGACGACGAAGGCGGGTTTGCGCAGCAGCTGCACCAACTTCGCCGTCGTCTGGATCGCGGAGAGGTCGAAGGCGCTCGGCCGGCACGGGATCAGCACCAGGTCGGCGACCTCGACCGCGGCGCGCGCGGCGCTGTCGGCGTGGGGCGGCGTGTCGATGACGATCACCTCGGCGCCTTGCGCGCGTGCGGCCTCGACCTTGGCGGCGAGACGGGGGGGCGGGCTGTCGATCACCTCGGGCGGCGCATCCTGGCGCCACGACGCCCATTGGCTGGCGGTCGCCTGCGGATCGGTGTCGATGACGAGCGCGACGCGCCCCGCATCCTGCGCGGCCGCGGCGAGGTGGATGGCGAGGGTCGTCTTCCCCGCCCCGCCCTTCTGGCTGATGATGGCAATCGTCGGCATGATGCGGCCGATACATGTCGACACCACGACATGGCAAGCGGTCGATACGTCGGCATGTCGCTTTTCCGACATCAATAGCGCATCCCCCTCTCGCCTTCCCTCAACGCGCCCGCTCGCGTTCTGCCACGTCGGCTTCGGCTTGGTCCCGCTAGGGAGCATTGCGACGGCGTAGCCGGCGCTCCGGTGTGTGCCGCGGGTCGGATGCTCATGTTTTTCGTGTGTGCTGTGGTCTTCGGCCGTCAGGCGAAGCGTGTCGGCCGGCTAGGCCGAGGCTTTATCGCGATATAATTAGACTCTGTGAGCGGTTGAGGATCGTTTTGAGACTCGCATAGCACGTCGTCGAGCGCCTTGCCGAGCCGCGCCAGCATCGCACCCAACGCCCCGCCGACCGTCGCGCGGGCGAGGTCGCGGCAGCTGAGCCCCGCCAGCATCGCCGCCTGGTCTTCCGCGCGATCGGCCTCGCGCTGGATCTGGTCGTCCGGAAGCGGCGCCGGACGGAAACGGCGCGGCAACAGCGCGAGCAGCTTGGCGGGCAGCAGCGCGCGATAGACGTTGGACGTCTGCGCATAGCGCGGCCCCTCCCCCTCCACCCGCTTGAACCGGCGCTGCGTCACCAGCATCCCGGTCGCCTCGAGCGCACGCAGCGCGCGCGCGACCGTCGCACGGCCAAGGCCCGTCGCCGCGGCGAGATGGTCGTAGCTTGGAAAGACCTGGCCCTTGTTGAGCCGCGCGAGCGTCATCAGTTCCTCGAACACGCGCACCGCGCCTGCGGTCAGCGCCGCGATCGCGGTTTCGGCGGCATCGAGCACCCGCGTCCCCGCGCGCGCCTCGCGGCGCAGGGCGCGGCCGATGTCGAGCGCGCGGCGCGCGGCGTGCAGCAGCCGGTCGGTCTCGCCCTTCGCGGGCACCGCGAAGAACTGCGCTTCGAACGTCCCTGCCTCGATACTGTCGCGGCGCACGGGCGCGCCGGTGCGATGCACGCCGCCCGATCGCGCCGGCCGCCATGGCGTGGATCCACCGCGCGCGGGGCGCGCAGGCGCCCGCAGCGCCAGCGCACTCGCCTGGCCCAGGGTGCAAACCGTCATCTTTTCCGTCCCTTTCGAGCCGGGAATCAGGACAAAGAAAAGGTGTGGCGCGAAACGCGCATCCTTGAACCATCAGAGGTTTCGGGGTATCGGAGACCGGTCGTTGCAAGACACGGGATCGACGTTTGGCGACGTCGTTCCACCCTGGGATGCCCGGCTTCGTGCCGGGCTTTCCTTTATCCAGTCATGGTGATTCCCTTTGATATCGACCGTCGGCGACATGCCGGCGGCCACGCATTTCGTTCGATCGTCGCCCGGCCCTGCGTTCACGGCTGGGCGACGCCCCCAAGCGGAATCGCGTGCACCCAGCATTGCGGCGAAATCGTCCAGAACCAAGCGTCCTGATTCGTGGTTTCGCCGGGAAAACCGGGACGAATATTCGTGCTTTCACGCGGAAAACCGGGCGGTCTGTCGCCATAATCCGCCCCGGATCATCCCACAGACGCGCTTTACTTGCCCCTCTTGGTAGGAAAATCAGTCGCCAGGGGTAGATCGTGCTTTCACTTGGAAAACTGGTCGCGACGCAACACTGCGCTTGCCCGTTCCCTTCAAACCAGGTCAGGCGATGGCGCGCTTGCCCCCTCCCCGCCCTCGATCGCCAGCGGGCGCAGGCGGAAGCGGACCATCGTGCGCAGCCGCGGTCGCCCGCCGCCCGGCGAGGGCAGCTTCTCCTCGGTCAGGGTCACCTCATATTCGGGCAGCGACTGCTGGTCGGCGACGTCGCGCAGCTGCTTCTTGAAATATTCGAGCCCGCGCCGGTCGGTCGCGCAGCCGACGCGTGCCGCCAGCGCATCCATGTCGACGTCGAAGCCGATCTCGTCGACGCAATTGAACTTGGCGAGTTCGTACAGGCGTCGCTCGATCGGCCCGAGCTTGAAAAAATCGAGGTGATAGGCGGCGATGCGCCGGTCGGTCAGGATCGCGCGGTGCAGCCAGTCGCACACCATCACCTCGACGCGCTTCACGCGCCGCTCGCCGTTGGGCAGCTTGGTATATTTGATGTCGGCCTTGAGCAGCCAGGAAAAGGCGCTGTCGGAGCCCTCGCCGCCCGTCTCGATGTTGGTGATGATCTGCGTGCCCTGCAGCCGGTTGAGCGACGCCTTCAGCGACGTATACGACCGCGCCGAGACGTTGGTGCCGGTGACGCGGAACAGGTCGTTGGCGGTGAAGCTCAGCACGCGGTCGACCACCTCGCCGCGCTCCATCCGGCCCGCCATCAGGCTGGCGATGTAGAGCAGGATCTCCTTGTCGTAGATCGTCGCGACGCCCGTCTTGCTCGGGTTGATCTCGATCCGTGCATCACCGCTCTCGAAGATCATCGGCGTCATCTGCGCGCGCTTGGTGAGCGCGAAGAACGGAAATTCCGCGACCGTCCGCTCGCCCTGCACGTCGCCGTAGAGCGGGCTGTCGAGCTGGAACAGGTCGCCCTGATTGAGAGCCTTGTCGTTCATGCCGTCACGCAATCCTTGCGAAGACGCGAGCATGAAGGGCTTTTTCCGCGCCTTGTCCATCGGCGCTACCCCGCGATCGGGGGTTTTCCGAGTGAAAGCACGAACATTTGTCGGCGCTCCGACACGCGGGGTCGGCGAACGCGAGCATATCGGCGATTACCGGGTCGGAATTGCTGCCCTTTCCTCATGCGACCGCCATAGCGGCGACCCGCCTGCCCTCCCCAGCCACGCCATTCGTGCTTTCACGCGGAAAACACCGCTCCCCTTCCCCGCCGCATGTGTGCGGCGCCAGCTGATTCAGCGGCTGAATCAGCCTCACCGCACTGATTCAGGAAATCCGTCGGACAAGGGCTCCCGCCCCGCCTAGATTCGTCGCATGGCGCCGCTGCCCTTCATACCGGTCGAACTCGTCGCGATCGACGCCGAGCGCAACATCCGCCGGCGCTGGCGCATCGCCGCTTATCGCGACCTGTTCGGCGCGGTGATCGTCGAGACCGGCTGGGGGCGGATCGGCGCGACCGGCCGCGTGCTGGTGCGCAGCTTCGCCGAAGAGGCGGACGCCGCGCGGTACGTCGGCGCACTGCTTGCCCGGCGTCGACGGGCACCGGGGCGGATCGGCGTGGCCTATCGGGTCGCATCTTCGACGATACGACATGTCGACAGCACGACATATGCTGATAGTCTCACCTCCATCGGCAGGGTGGAATCATCTTCCCGGCCTTGAGGGGGGACAAGATCCGACTGTAAATGACGTCATCCAAAGGCGACGACGGGGCGGATATCCCAATAGACCATTACCGGTCCAACTGTAGCGAACGCCGGCGGACGAGCTGCCGTCAATTCAATATAAAGCTATGTTTGCAATACCCTTATCAGGGATCGCCTCTTCTGGAACGGTGGATTGGGAGCATGCACGATCACCCTATCCAACTCATTCGCCCAAAGCGCTTCGGTGACGCCCGTGGCTGGTTCACCGAGGTGCATTCGGTGCCGACGTTCGAAAGGCTCGGTATCACCGCCACGTTCGTGCAGGACAATCATTCGCTGTCGGTGCCGGCGTTCACACTGCGCGGGCTGCATTTCCAGACGCCGCCTCGTGGGCAGGACAAGCTGGTCCGCTGCATCCGCGGGCGGATCTTCGACGTCGCGGTCGACGTCCGCAAGGGTTCGCCGACCTATGGCCGGTGGGTGGGGTCGGAGCTTTCCGCCGAGAACGGCCACCAGCTCTTCATTCCGATCGGTTTCGCACACGGCTTCGTGACGCTCGAGCCCGATTGCGAGGTAACCTACAAATGCTCGGACACCTATGCCCCCGATCATGACGGCGGTATTCGCTGGGACAGCGTCGGCATCGCCTGGCCGTTGCCCACCGGCGTGACGCCGGAACTGTCCGACAAGGACAAGGTCCAGCCAACGCTCGCCGACTTCGACAGCCCCTTCCCTTACGACGGCCGGCCGCTCGTGCCGCTCAGCTGAGAGAGACACCATGCGCATCTTCGTCACCGGCGGGGCCGGCTTCATCGGCTCGGCGCTCGTCCGGCACCTGATCGAAAACACCACGCACGAAGTGCTCAACTTCGACAAGCTGACCTATGCGGGCACGCTGTCGACGGTCGAGCGCGTCGCGAACAGCAACCGCTATCGGTTCGTGCAGGGTGACATCTGCGACGCCGAGGCGGTCCGCGCCTCGATCGCCGAGTTCAAGCCCGACGTCGTCACCCACCTCGCGGCCGAAAGCCATGTCGACCGTTCGATCGACGGCCCCGGCGCGTTCGTGCAGACCAATGTTGTCGGCACCTATACGATGCTGGCCGAGGCGCGCGCCTATTGGCTCGGCCTCGACGAGGCGGCGCGCAAAGCGTTCCGCTTCCATCATATTTCGACCGATGAAGTATACGGCAGCCTCGGCGATACCGGGCTGTTCACCGAAGAGACGCCCTACGACCCGCGCTCGCCCTATTCCGCGTCGAAGGCGAGCAGCGACCATCTGGTCAGTGCCTGGGGACATACCTTCGGGCTGCCGGTGCTGATCACCAACTGCTCGAACAATTACGGCCCCTACCACTTCCCTGAAAAGCTCATCCCGCTGATGATCGCCAAGGCGCTCGATGGCGAGCCGCTGCCGATCTACGGCAAGGGCGACCAGGTGCGCGACTGGCTGTATGTCGAGGATCATGTCCGCGCGCTGCAGGCGGTGTTCGAGCGGGGTGAACCGGGCCGCACCTACAATGTCGGCGGGCACAACGAGCGGCAGAATATCGAGGTGGTGAAGACGCTCTGCGCGATCCTCGACGAACTGCGTCCCCGCGCCGACGGCAAGCCCTACGCCGAGCAGATGGCGCAAGTCGCCGACCGTCCCGGGCACGACAAGCGCTATGCGATCGACGCGAGCCGGATCGGCGAGGAACTGGGCTGGACGCCCGCCGAGACGTTCGAGACCGGGATCGCCAAGACCGTCGACTGGTATCTCGCCAACGAGAGCTGGTGGCGCCCGCTGGTCGCCGCCAAGGCGTCCGAACGCCGTGGGGTCGCCTGACATGACGACGTGTCTGCGTGTCGACATGAGGGCCGGACGATGAGCGAGGCGACACGCCACGTCCTCGTCACTGGAGCAGGCGGGCAGCTCGGCACCGAATTGCAGCGCTGCGCCTGGCCGGTCGGCTGGCAGGTGACCGCGGTCGACGTCGCCGATCTCGACCTGCGCGATACCACGGCGATCCTCGACATCGTCGC
>NZ_CP029988.1 GCF_003355005.1 Sphingomonas sp. FARSPH
GGCTCGCGATAATGTCGGGCAATCAGGTGCGACAATCTATCGATTGTATGGGAAGCCCAATGCGCCAGAGTTGTTTCTGAAACATGGCAAAGGTAGCGTTGCCAATGATGTTACAGATGAGATGGTCAGACTAAACTGGCTGACGGCATTTATGCCTCTTCCGACCATCAAGCATTTTATCCGTACTCCTGATGATGCATGGTTACTCACCACTGCGATCCCCGGGAAAACAGCATTCCAGGTATTAGAAGAATATCCTGATTCAGGTGAAAATATTGTTGATGCGCTGGCAGTGTTCCTGCGCCGGTTGCATTCGATTCCTGTTTGTAATTGTCCTTTTAACAGCGATCGCGTATTTCGTCTCGCTCAGGCGCAATCACGAATGAATAACGGTTTGGTTGATGCTAGTGATTTTGATGACGAGCGTAATGGCTGGCCTGTTGAACAAGTCTGGAAAGAAATGCATAAGCTTTTGCCATTCTCACCGGATTCAGTCGTCACTCATGGTGATTTCTCACTTGATAACCTTATTTTTGACGAGGGGAAATTAATAGGTTGTATTGATGTTGGACGAGTCGGAATCGCAGACCGATACCAGGATCTTGCCATCCTATGGAACTGCCTCGGTGAGTTTTCTCCTTCATTACAGAAACGGCTTTTTCAAAAATATGGTATTGATAATCCTGATATGAATAAATTGCAGTTTCATTTGATGCTCGATGAGTTTTTCTGATAGTTAGTCTTTGTAGAGACACAAACCTGAAATTCCGGACACCGCGCTTCAGGAGGCACTGTTGCAAAGTTAGCGATGAGGCAGCCTTTTGTCTTATTCAAAGGCCTTACATTTCAAAAACTCTGCTTACCAGGCGCATTTCGCCCAGGGGATCACCATAATAAAATGCTGAGGCCTGGCCTTTGCGTAGTGCACGCATCACCTCAATACCTTTGATGGTGGCGTAAGCCGTCTTCATGGATTTAAATCCCAGCGTGGCGCCGATTATCCGTTTCAGTTTGCCATGATCGCATTCAATCACGTTGTTCCGGTACTTAATCTGTCGGTGTTCAACGTCAGACGGGCACCGGCCTTCGCGTTTGAGCAGAGCAAGCGCGCGACCATAGGCGGGCGCTTTATCCGTGTTGATGAATCGCGGGATCTGCCACTTCTTCACGTTGTTGAGGATTTTACCCAGAAACCGGTATGCAGCTTTGCTGTTACGACGGGAGGAGAGATAAAAATCGACAGTGCGGCCCCGGCTGTCGACGGCCCGGTACAGATACGCCCAGCGGCCATTGACCTTCACGTAGGTTTCATCCATGTGCCACGGGCAAAGATCGGAAGGGTTACGCCAGTACCAGCGCAGCCGTTTTTCCATTTCAGGCGCATAACGCTGAACCCAGCGGTAAATCGTGGAGTGATCGACATTCACTCCGCGTTCAGCCAGCATCTCCTGCAGCTCACGGTAACTGATGCCGTATTTGCAGTACCAGCGTACGGCCCACAGAATGATGTCACGCTGAAAATGCCGGCCTTTGAATGGGTTCATGTGCAGCTCCATCAGCAAAAGGGGATGATAAGTTTATCACCACCGACTATTTGCAACAGTGCCCGCTTATGGGTGCCTTTCCGCAGCTTGGAACGCGGATGGAGAAGAGGAGCAACGCGATCTAGCTATCGCGGCCGCGATCAAGCAGGTGCGACAGACGTCATACTAGATATCAAGCGACTTCTCCTATCCCCTGGGAACACATCAATCTTACCGGAGAATATCGTTGGCCAAAGCCTTAGCGTAGGATTTCGCCCTCTCCCGCAAACGACCCCAATCTGAACACAGGCGCGGCTCTGACCGTCACGCCCTGATCTTGCGACCGGGGGCCGGGGTAATCCGGCCCCTTCGCTAGACGGAAACGGGCTCCCGTTCTTCGTTTGTTCCGCTATGCCGTTCGGCATGGCGGCAAACTACAATCGGCCCAAGCCTATCGACCCGATCTGGTATCGCCGGTCGTGCATCCTTCGAATCCGCTGCGCGTGCGGACGCGCGCGATCGGTGGAGCTGGGCGCGTTCGCGCGCGAAAACTCGATCTCGGCCGACACTCAGATTTACAAGCTGATCCTTCGCCTGCGCTGCCGCTGCGGGCTGCGGCCCTCGGCCGATGTCACGCGCTCGCCCTATGGCTGATCGGGTCTAGCGGCCCCGGCCCTTATCCTTGGTGGGGGAGGGCGGCTGCGGCTGTCCGGTGCCACGCCCGCGAAACTCGGGCGCGTTGGGGTCCAGCGGCTCGCCGGATCGGATCACCGCCGCGACGGCCTTGCGCGTCGACTCCCCGGCCCCCTCGATCGCGCGGGCGTTGTCGCCTCGGCTCCGCGCTGCCTGCATGGCTGCATCAACGATGGCTTGGGCGGGCGCAAGGCGAGGATCGGCCGCGTTCTTCTCGGGCGTGTTCTTGAGGAACGCTGCCGCAAGCCGTTCGTGCATGGGCGAATGACCAGGTGGTAGGATTGGCCGCTCAAGAGCCCTGATAGCGCGCTGTAGCTGCGCGCCCTGCTGCATGTTGATCTGCACCGCCAAGGCGGCCCCGATCTCTCTGACGCGCTCTAGCGGCGTCTGCTTGGGCGTTATGACGGCCTCGACCTCTCGCGAACCGACATAGCTTAGCAAATGCGACTGATAGACCGGCCCCTTGGCGTGGCGGACATAGGCCAGCTCGGTGCGCGCCTTGCCGATTTCCTCGGCCGACGCGCCGGCTTTGGTCAACTTGCTGACGCGATCCGCCGCCTCGGCACGGGCGACGGGTAGGTGCTTCTCCAATTCCTCGCGCACCTTGGTCAACGTCATGCGGTAACGCTGCCCTGCAGGGGGATCGCGCGCGGGCAAAAACGCGATCCCCCCGGGCCTGTTCGCGCTTCCGGGCCAAGATCGCGCCTGATGGCGGCGGCTGAAAGCACGGCGCTAAGCGCGCGATGGTCGCCGGTTGTGAAGCCGTGCCTAGATCCATCCATCCAAGCGCGCTCATCGATGCTGGCGATGCGGATCGGGTGGCCGGCCTCGCGCGCGATCTGTGCCGCGTGCAGGCGCATGGTTCGGCCATTGCCTTCGCGGAAGGGATGAACGGCATTTAGCTCGTTCATGTGGTGCCCCAAGCGGTCGAAAAACTCTTCACGATTGAGGCCGCGAAAGTTGTTCTTTTCGCCTAGCTCCTTGAACACGGCATTGAGGCCGTTCGCGACGTAAGGGGCGTGCGCGAAGAGACTGCCCTGTTTGCCGATGTTGACGGTCCGGTCCTGGCCCGCCCATTCGTACAGGTCTTGAAACAGATGCTTGTGAAGGGCGCGGTAGCCATCGGGCGTAAGCGGAAAATCCATGCGCGCGGCTTCGTTGCCGCGCGCACGGGTTATCAGCCGCTCGCGTCGATCCAATTCTTTGCCATCTGTGATCCCTAGCCGATTTCGAAGGACGTCGGTTCCAGGGTAGGCGTAGGGGTCTATCTTGCCCGCCACCGCTAGGCGGCTAGCTGCCCCGCTCCCGACTGGAGCAGGTCGACGATGATCTTGGTGGCGAGCGTGGGGGGAACGCCCTCGTCCATCATCATCGCGAAAAGCTCGTCCTCGTTCGGCTCGGGCGTCATGCCCTCAATGGTCAGATTGGCGCGGGAATCGCGGTCGTCTTCGCGCCATTGCGCGACTTCCTCCGGGGTGCCCCGAACGAAATCCATCGCCCTGATCTGCGCTCTCAGCGCCTCGACATCGACCTGTGCCATCTTACGTCCCCTTTGGGTCCAACCATACCGGATGTGTGGCGAATTAACAACAAATCGCTTGTCTCAAACCTGAACCGGCTCGCCTCGCGGCGACATAATACGACGCGAACCGGCAAGGCCGAAAGGGGCCTTTAGTATTCGCTCGCAAGCATTATGGTCATAACGCGCGTGGTCTTTGATGCGTCCCAAGGGGCATCGCTGCCAAATTCAAGCGCATTGTCGTAATAGTCGATTTTCCAGAAAACGGTTTCCGAAATCTGCTTATCGTCTTGTGGGCGCTGCTGGGTCCATTCCCCTGACGCCAACCGATAAACCGCTCCGAAGTCTTGTTCACCGTGAGGGTCATTCTCTCCGGTGAAGTCCGTAAACGCGATGATCTGCGAAAGCGCGCCGATCCTGTCGGCGTCCGACAAGGACTGAAAGCCAATGGTGATGTTGGCGCGGCACGCGATGCCGGGGTTGCTCCGCGCTTGCTCGTTCAGCCTCCGGGTCGCCTCCGTGCGCTGGGCCGTATCGTTGGTCATCGTCTCTTCCTCCTAGTGGCATGGGCCGCATGGCTACGGCCTGCGGCTCTGCCGTTCCGGCGAGGAACGGGATGGGGAGGGAGGGCGAGAATCTAGCGCTGGCGCGGGCGAGCTGCCGTAGGCCGGTCGGCGCCCTTGGGCGTCGGGCTTACCGGCCTTGGCAGATTACACGGGCGGTCGATTGTCGTTCGGGAACGAAAGGGCAGGAGCCCTTGGTGTTCCCCCTCGGTCGGCGCGCTGCGCGCGCGGTGCGCCGATCGGCGAAAGGATCTCGCGCGGCGCGCGTCCGCTTAGCGGTCCTGGTCCTTGGTTTGATGGGTGCGGGTGCTGTCGATCGCGCGCTGTAGCTCGGCCGCGAAAGCCGCACCGCCCTCGCCCTCGCTTTCGATCAGGCAGATGGCGCGCACCACTAGGGCTATGGCGGCGTCCATGCGTTCGCCGTGGCTGCTCTTGCTCGCGTCGCTCGACATTTCAGGCTCCTTTCGCCGCTCGGGGAGGCGACGGTTCCTAGATAGGGCAGGGGCGGCCTTTCGGCCGCCCCTCCCGGCGTCAGCCGGGGTTCTGTCGATCGGCAAGCGCCTTCTCGATCAGTTCGACGATCTGCGGTTGATGGAACAGCTCGCCCCGCTTGATGACGCCAAGGCCGGGACCGTCCAGCACGTCGCGGATGCGATCCTGCACGATCTGGTCCAGCTCGGCCCGCATCGTCGCCACTTCGGCGTCGTTGCGATCGGTGAACAGCGTGTCGTTCGGCCATGTGGTCGCGCTCGTGAAATGGTCGCGATCGATGATGGCCTGGTGCAGAGCCTTGATGGCGGCGTGACCAAGCGCGCGCTCGAACGCGAGTTGAGCAAAGATGCGATGGCTGGACATGAAATCCTCCTTGTTGCCGTGATTGGCAAAGCCAGGGGGAGGGCCGGCGCGAGCTGGGTCAGGGACCGCGAAGCGGCCGTGCAAACGGGCGATGGGGGAGCCGATTTGCGCAGCAAATTGGGGGGACCGTCGATCCTTGAGGCGGCTCGCGCCGGCCCTCATCATAGGAAGACACTGACGGACTGCCCCTAACAAATTGAGCCCGCCGAATGGCGGTCCGCGTGCTATACTGAACCGGGCTTTGGAGTGGTGGTCATGACGTTGCCGTTCCCCGTTCACGTCGCGCTTGCATCCATCATGGTCGCCGGCAGCGCGATCGGCTTCTACATCGATGCGACGTTCGGAACCCGGTTCTATGCCGGCGAAGTGGGGGCGGCTATCGCCGTCCCCTACGTGCTGCTGATCGCGTTCGGGAGGCTGGTGTTTCCCGATGTCTTCGCCACGACGAAAGCCGCCGATAGGTCGTAGTCGACTCCGCGCCGCTCGGCCTTGGGCGAGCGGCGCGCGCGGACACGAAGGGACCGCGGGCGCGACGGTCATGCACAGCATGGGCGTCGCGCCGGGGCGACGGGGGCTGTCCTGGGCGCAGCGCGGAAGGGGAAAGAGGGTCCGATTAACACCGGGCTCTAGCCGTTCGCTAGGGGCGATCATCACCGGGAAAGGGGGGTCCGATTAACACCGGCCCCCCGATCACTGGTCACGCCATTTCGGCGTCCTGCTCGGTGTCCTCCGCGTCGGCCTCGTCCAGTTCGGGGCGCTCGGCCTGATCGAAGGCCCCGACGATCATCGGTGCCGGAAGCCACTTCGCCGGGAGCCGTTCGGACACGTTGACGGCAAGGTCGGCCTTCTTCTTGATCGTCGCGCAATTGTCGGCGCTGGCATCGCCAACCTGCTCGCGGAGAAGGGCGATAAGGGCGGGGCGCTTCATCCGATCAAAGACCGCGATAGGAGCGGCCCAACGCGCCGCCACGTCCACCTCTGCGGCCTTCGCGATCTGCTCGAAATGGTGATGCCGCTCGCCGGGGGAACCGCCTGCGAAAACGGTGCCGTCCACCATCATCGCCACCAGACCGGCAAGCAACGCCATCTTGTCGTCGCCGTCCATGCTGCGGATCGCGTCAAAGCGGCCCTCGATGGGGAGCGAGGCGAAACGGGTTGCCATCGTTTCCTCAACGGGGCGAACATCGCTGGTCGCCATGAACTCGTCGGGAACGTCCGTCGCAACCGTCTTGGCCTGAACCTCAACGGCCATCTGATAGCTGCGCGCACCATGCAGCAACTGCCCCGCAAGGCTGTCTAGCAGCACGTCCAGCGCCAGCGTCGGATTGCTGGCCACGGCCTCCTGCACGATCTGCGTCTTGATGCGGGTTAGGTCCGCAAAGAGGCTGTTGCCATAGAGCGGAGCGGGACCGTCCGTGGCCGATCCCTTGGCCTTCGGCTCGGCCTTCGCCCGATAGACGCGCTGGCCTAGCGAACCGTCACGCGAAACCCACAGCGCCACGCCGCCGATAGCCTTCTGCTCGGGAGTGTAGATGCGCAGCGCGGCGGTGATCGCGTCCCGCTCGTCGCTAAGCGGCTCGATGCGGTCGCTGTCCTCGCCCTCGGCCTCGGCAATCGCCTCAATCTCGGTGTCGATTTCAGCCATGCGGGCGGCTTCCGCCTCGGTCGGCTCGCGCTCGCTCTGGTAGAGATAGCCCTTGGTGTAGAGGTCGTAAGGCTGATCTAGGGTGGCGCTAACCTCGAACCAACCGGCTGCGCGATACTCGTCCGCAAGGGCGTCTAGCTTCTCTTCCGCCAACTCCTGCACAATCTCGGGCTGATCGGCAAAGCCCTCGTCGCCCTGCGAAAACAGGTCAACGGTGATCGTCCCGCCCTTCGCCTCGTAGGCTTCGCGCCCGACGAACAGAAACGCGCCGCTCTCGGTCGTCACCTTCTCCGTGGTGAGCATCCGCCGGATCGTATGGGCGTGGCCGTTCGATGCCTTGAACACCTTTAGCTGCTGGTCGTGATCGTCGGTGAGGGTGAGCGCCTTCGCGGCCTCAAGGGTCAACTGATCCTTGGCGAGAACGTCGATCAGGGCAGGATTGAGCGCGGAAAGGCGAAGCATCTTATAGACGAAGCTGACGGCCTGCCCGAAGCGCGCCGCGATCTCGTCAACGTCCATGCCGGTATCGCGAAGGGCGGCAAAAGCGCGGATGCTGTCGGCGGGGTGGGGGTCTTAGGTCATGTGTCAACTGTCCTTCGAAGCATTTTTTGGCAGATATCCGTCAGTTTCTGGTCTTGTTGTCGGGTGACACTGTCCTTCGAGCTTTGGTGGTCGCTGGCACGGCGCGGAGCGCCGTGTCACGCTCGGCGATCAGCCGAGCGTTGTGACGTTGGTGGCGGTGCGCTTCCGCTTCGGCTGTGAGGGCGCGCTGCAACAGCAGCGCGTTCTCGCTAACCAGGCGACGCTGCTCTTGCTTCATGGTGCGGATGAGGCCGTGCAGTTCGTCGAGCTTGTCCTGCCAGGTCGTCACCGGCTTGATGGGATCGCCGAGGATGGCGTGAAGGTCGTCGATGATATCACGATGGTTGGTGTAGATCGTGTTGCGCGCGACCCCGGATTCGCGCGCGAGGGTCGCGACGGTGAGCGTATAGCCGCGCTGATGCAGCGGGTGGACCGGGCATCCTTTGCGCAGCCGTTCGAACGCAGCGTTGAGCCGGACCTGGGTCTGCTGGCGACGCTGTTCATGACGATCGGGTTTCCTGGGCATTGGATCATCCCTCATCGAGCTGGGTGAGGATACGGTCGCATTCGGCGACCCTGGCCTCAGCAAGCGCACGACTGCCGGCATCGAGCACCGGCTGTTCGAGCAGTTTCAGATTGCGGGCACGGCGCATTTCCCACACGGACCGATGTCGGGGCGTGACCGCGAAGTTGGCGCAGGTCGAGCAAGTGGTCTCGGTCCTGAGCACCGGATTGGGGCCGGCCTCGCCGCCGAAGCACGCCGAGGTTTCGGGGCGATAGACGCAGTAACCCCAGTCGCACACGCCGAGCCGCAGGTCGGTTTCCGCCATGAGGAAGTCCACATATGCCTGCACGTCGCCATTCCGGGTGCAGCCGCGGAACCGGGATCGTGCCGCAATGACGCGCCCGGCCTTGCCGCCGAGCGCGGTTGCGGTCAGCATCTCCTCCAGCGCCGCTCGCGTTTCCTCTTGGGCATGACGGTCGATCAACTCGTCGAGCTGGAAGTCGGTGCCGACGTAGCCGCTGTCGGTCATCGCGCGCGTCACATGGCCAAGATGTGCCTGGAGCGCGGCGAGCCCGGTGCGGTCGCGCTTGCCGACGAACCGCGCGAACGTCTTGCGGCCCTGATGGGTGTTGAGGTGCCAGGGCTTGCCCTCGTGGAGCGGCAGGCCGATGAACGGTGCGAACAGCAGATTGAGACGACGGATGATCGTATAAGTGGCCGGCAGGTCGATCTCGACGGCAGGACCGATGAGGCCGGTGCTCGATGTGATCAGGAACAACTCCTCGCGTCGCGACCGGCGCCGCAGCCCATCGGTCAGCTTCTCCATCACTGCGACCGCACGCACGACCGGCTCGGGCGCGATCCAGCGGTGGACGTCACCATGATAGCCGCGTGAGGTCTTGAAGATGCGGCCCGTAAGATAGGCGAACCGCTCGTCACCCGTAGCGGAAGGGTGACGTTCGATGCATCCGGCTTCCAGCCCAAGGATCTCCGAGAGACGGGCGCCGACCAGCCAGGCGATCGTCACGAAGCAGGCATCGTAGAGCCGGTCGGCAAGGTAGCGCACGGTCTTGGTGCTCGTCACCGGCGCCCGATGCCAGGGGGCCTCCTCGCCAGGCAGCACCTGGAACCGGAACGGCGCGATCGCGTCGATGACGCGGAAGCCGGCCTTGGTGGGAGAGAGCCCGGATGCGAGCGCCGCATCATAGGCCGCCTGCGCCTCGCCTTGCAGGGCGAGGATATCATCGGCCGCCGGTCCGATCAGCCGCAGCGCCGACGACAGTAACGGCACCGCGATCGCGTCGGGGGTATAAGGCAGCCAACCTCGATCACTCCTTTTGAACATGCCTGTCGTGCCCGGGAACGGATCACCGATGGCGACCGTCGAGTAGCGCGCGCCTTGGAGATAGATCAGGATGAGCAGGCTGCGATAATGATGGAGTGTGCCCGTCTTGAGCAGTTCGCCCTTCGGGTTTCGGCGCTCGGCCATCGCCGCCATGAACCGCTCGCTTGCGCCGCGATCAAGGTCGGCGAACCGGCGATAGCCCTGATCTGCCATCCAGCGGATGAGGAGGCGAAGCCCCTTGAACAGTCTCATGAGCGTGCCATCATGAACGTGCCTTCGCCCCGGCGGGGGATCGACCTTCGCGCTCCACAACAGGGTCTTTGCCGCCGCCAGCCAGAGCAGTAGCTCAGGATCGGTGAACCGCCCTGTTGCGACCGTAAAACCCCAGTCGAGCGAGTAGTCGCCCCGACTACAACCGGGCCGGATGCCGTCCAGGTGCCATATGTCGTCGCTGAAGCGCGAGCGCGACGATATCGCGATGTCGGGCGCGAACGCCGCCGCCTGGGCGAGCAACAGGGTCATTCCAGCACCGGCAAGGCAGGCAGCCCCGCCATGATCGCCCGCGCGGCATCGTGCAACTCGCCGGGGAAGTCGGGGAGGATATCGCCCGTGAGGATGCGATGGCTCTCGGCGTAGATCAGTGCCCAGCGCGTCGGATCGATCCGTGTCCGTGCTTCCTCCAGTACTGCGATCGCCTGGAGGATGCGCGCCAGATGCTCGGCATCCAGCGGGATCACCAGGCCCGGACAGCGCAGACACGCCCCGAGCCGAGAACAGGGCCTGCCCTGCCTGTCGCCACCGAGCAGATTGAGGCAGTCATGCCCGAACGGCACGCTCGCGGGCATTGCCGCCGGCGGCGCTTGAGAGACGGTATTTTCCCCCATCACCCATCCGATCATCAGCGCCTGCGCGCGGGCGATCGTCTCAGCCTGGATGCGCGCCGCCTCCGGCCCACGCACATAGCGTTCGGTCGTGTCGATGCGCGCATGGTTGAGTAGCGCCTGCGCCGCGATCAGATCGCCTTGGCTCGCGGTATAGACCTGGGTCGCCGCGCTGCCGCGCAGGAACGCCGCCGCAAAGTCGGGAAGCGGTTCGCGCCATCGTTCGGGTGCGGCCCGGTTCCAGATCGCGATCCGGTCATTGGCGCGGTCGATAAACTTCTTGATGCCTTTGCCCAGCGTGCTCATCGATACGAGGCGCACCGTGCCGAGCTTCTCGCTCTTCATCAGGAACAACAAGTCACGCTCCTGCACGCGGGCCTGGCTTGCAAGCGTCGCGGTCATGGCGATCAGCCGATCGATCAGATTGGGCGCCGCATAGGGTCGCCGACGGTCGAACGAACGGCGCTGCGCCCGCTTCACCTTCGCACCAGCACGCGGCTTGCCCCAGTCGATCATCACCCGATGCTCGTCGAGCGGATGCGAGCTCTGGCAGTCGCGTCGCAGACGCCGCAATGGGTCGGGATTACCGGCGGTCTGAACCGCGAGCCCGAGGAAGAAGGCCGGAAGATACTCCAGTGTCAGATGGAGATAACCGGACAGATGCCGCAGCCCGCCACGCGTGCTCAGCGTGGAGACGCCATAGGGGACCTTGCTCGCTGCCGTCACCACGCCATTGCCGACGCGCGCTATTGTGCGCACGAACCGGCACGTTCGCGCATCAACACCGGGCACCGCGCCGCGCGTGGCGAGGATGCGTTGCCCGGTCTCGAACCGGTCCCAGGCTTCGTCGATCTCCTCATAAGCTGCCTGAAGGATGCTTTTGAGCACCGCCTCGCTGAGCTTGGGTCGCGGCGTCGGCGACCGATTGGGCCAGGGATTGTAAGGGAAGTCGATCCGGCTCGGCAGACGATCAGGCGCGTGCCGCTTGGTCCAGTCGACCAGATAGCGCAGCACCGCCAGCGCATTGGCTTTCGAAGGTGCGGTCCAGCCCTTGCCATCCGGGCCTGGCTGTCGGTTGAGCCAGTCCATATAGCGCCCGACCAGTGTGGAGGTGAGGTCGGCCGCGCCAGCCACCGCATCCTCCTCTCGCGCGAACGTCGCGAACAGGCGCAGCGCACGATAGCAGCCGCGCTGCGTATCCGGGCTCGATCCAGCGTGATGCCCCCGGAACGCTTCGGCCAGCAGCACCGTCACATCACCCGGAAGCCCGAGCCTTCCCAGATCGAACCGCTTGTCCACCTCGCCCCAGGCGTCGCGGAACAGGACGATGGTATCACTCGCCTCCCGCGTCACCATGCGCCGGTTGATCGGTGCCCGCCTAGCCATCGTCGATCAGCGCGCCGTAAAGCCAGGCGATGCTCTCCTCCAGTTCGGCACCATGCATTTCCACGCAGCGCAGATAGATGGCAGTGCTGGCGATCGACCTGTGTCCGAGCAGCACCTGGACCACCTTGAGCGGGTTGATTTCCGGTGTCATGCGCGCCTGCCGCTGGAGCTGCGCCAGCATCGTCATCGCATAGCAGTGCCGCAGCCAATGGCCGGTCCCGACCACGCCGGCCGCCTTGAACGCCGCGCTCATCGCAGCCGTGAACCGGACTGGACTGACCGGCTTGCCCCGGCTCGTCAGGAAAAGCGCCGAAGGTGCATGCCATGATGGATCAGCGCGGCGCAGCCGCCGGATCAGCGGGCCGCGCACCTCATCGATGTAGCGATGCGTGGCGTCGAGCAACCGGATCGGCGGATAGACCGTGCGCGGATAGCCGCCCTTGGTGATGCTGAGCCCGATCCCGACCAGCGGATGCTCATCGGCATCCAGGTGGGCGATCTCCGGCACCTGGAACAGCTCCAGCGCGCAAAGCTCCTTGCGGCGCATTCCCGTCACCAGCGCCCAGCTTGCCATCAGATCGTAAGGCGACGCCAGCGCACTGAACAGCCGGCGAAGCTGATCGGCGCGCAGGGCGCGCGGCAGCCGCTCGGCCTCCGGGACGGTCAGCACATTGGCCGCGACGATGCCGGGACGCGCATCGAGATGCGCGAGCATCGACTGCCGCCGATGCGACACACGCACGTCGATGTAATGGAACGGCAGCTCCACGATCCAGCTCCGCTGATGCGCCCAGCCATAAAAGCGGCAGACTGTGCGGACCCGATCGTTGATCGTCGAGCGCCCATAGGGCCGCTTCGTGTGCGGGCTCGGGCGTTCCAGCATCCGGTTGCGCCACGCCGCTATCTCGCGTTCGCCAACCGCGTCCCAGGCGATCCGGGATTGCTCCAGGCTATCGAGCCAGTCGTGTAGATGTTCGCTATAGGTGCGGATCGTCTCGGCCGCGTGGCTGCGGCCCGGGATGGTCGCCAGTTCGTGCAGATACGCGAACGCAGGCTCGATAATCGCCATCCCATCATCGACGATGACCGGGAAGTGCGCCGGGATGTCGCCATAGCCCGGCAACGCTCTGATGATACGCGCCATCTGTCCTCCGTGGCGCGTCGTGCGCGCCCGATAGCAGGACAGCCTATTGCCGTTCAGAGCCCATGATTACGCTCAAAAGGACAGTTTCTGCCCCATGCTTAAATGTGCGGCGCGCTCAGGCGCGCCGATAAACCCAAGGGCGTCCGTGTGACGGACTCGTCGCCCCCGATCGCAAGCGGGACAATACCACAACCGCCGCGCAAGTGCTTGTTCCAGGCCGCCCTCCGCCAGCTCTTCGGGTAAGCGCTGCGGGCGGCCTGGAACAAGCACACCATTCTCTTATTCTTTCTATCGAAGGACAATCTGGACACATGACCTAACATGTCCTCGCGCTGGAAGTTCTCGGCAAGCGAAAGCTCGATGGCTTCTTCCTTGGTCCGAACCTCGACGGGGAATGTGTCGCTGTTCTTGATCGTCTTGCGCTTCGCCAGTTCCTTTAGGCCGCGATAGCGTCGGCCCCCTGCGAACACCCAAAACAGACCGTCTTCCTCGTAGGCGACAAGGTTCTGCAACAGGCCGTGCGCGGCGATGTCGTCGGCCATAGACTCGATGGCGGCGGGCTTCACGCGGCGCTGATTGAGCGGGGAAAGACGAAGCTGCGACAGTTTTGCGGTGATGATAGCCATTGGAAATCTCCTGAATTTGCGTCGTGCCGGGGGGATCGGGGGAGGGTCAGCCCTCCAAGGCCGCCAGTTCGTCGAACTCGGCCGATGCGCGCGATGCGCCGTCGCCTGCGTAGGTCGTGCCGCTGCGCGGGTAGAAGAAAACCCGCTCGCCCTTCTTGAAGGGGATGCCATCGGCGCTCGTCCCGCTGCTCTTGGCGCGGGTCCAGTAGGGATCGCCCTTGTATCGCGTGTAAGCCATTGTCCTTCCTTTCCTTTCGAGGCTGAAAGCCGCTTGCTGCGGCAATCGGCTTCTGCCTCTCCGGCGAGGAGCGGGATGGGGAGGGAGGAGGAAAATCGATGGCCTGGTGCGGGCAGGCCGCCTAGCGCGGCCGACGCCTATAAGGCGTCGGGTGCCGCGCTTGGCGGACAACACGGGGCTGTCTATTTTCCTTCGGGAACGAAAGGGCAGCAGCCCTTGGTGTTCCCCGCGCTGATGGCCTCCGGGGGAGGGCATCTGCGCCACAAGCTGCGCCGCTCCTGGGAGCGTCCGTTGTCAGGTCACGGGCGGGTGATATGCTGCCGTTACTATCGGGAGACTCGGCCATGCTTACGGAAGCCCGCTACGCCTACAACGAGAACTCGACGCAGATCGTCCTATACGTGTTGCTGGCGCAGCTCGGCGTGGTCCTGATCGGTGGGGCGATGCACGTCGCGGCGTGGGTGCTGGGCGCGGATGTTGGCCTATTCGATACGCCCCAACTGCTCGCCAGCGTGCGCCCGCTGATGTGCGCTATGCTGCTGCCGGGAATTGGCTGGGCGCTCGGGGTTGTGGCGTCTTGGGGCCTCGGCGACGGAAGCGACGACGCCGATCCGTATCGTGTCGCCGGCAACGCACTCGGCCAGCTCGCGTGCCTGGTCGCGCTGCCGGGCTCGATGGCGGGATAATGGCTCGGCCGATCAAAGCGCGCCTGTTTGAACTAGAACTCAAGGCCGCGCGGCTCCGAACGCTTCGACGTAAACAAATCAACGGCGAGCGGTTCGTCATAGGTGCGTTGATGATCGAGGCGGCGCGACGTGATCCGGTGGTGCGGGACTTGCTCCTGGCGGAAGTCGAGCGCGAACCGATGCGGGACATGGATCGGGAACGGATCGCACCTTTGATAGACGAGCTGCGCGAGTTGACGGGAGCGTAGGGCTACCGGTCTAGGAAACTTCCGCGTCCGTCGCGGAACGCGCCCACGACGCTGCCGCGATCCCAATGGCCCATTAGGATGCCGCTACGGTTGACGCCACCAACCGGCTTGCGGCGCGCGGCGAGAAGCCGCGCGCGCCGGGTGTCGCGGTCCACCGGCTGTCCGGTGATGAAGTCGATTGCGTTGCGAAGCGGGGTCATAGGTCCAACTCCTGCTGCCGAAACTGCGCCGGTTCCTCGCCCTCGGTCCCTTGCCAAAGGGCCTTGTCGCCTTGCCAGATGGTGACAAAGCCGCGCCCGCTGCGGCGGTCTGGTCCCGGGTCTGCCTTGGGTTCGAAATTGAAGCAACGACTTCGGCCCATCGTGCCGGCGAACGCGGTCGGTCCTCCGGGGTGGTGCAGCACCCGGAAGCAATGGCCGCTCGGCTCCTTCACACGACGGCCATATCCGCCCGTCCACGCGCGATAGTCGGATTCCTCCCGCTCGCTCGGGGGCGTCCAGTGGGCGCAACGGGCGCAAGCAGCATCATAGGGCAAGCGCGGCGTCGCGGCCGCCGCTGGGCGCTCGTCGTCCAGCGGCGGCCCGTTATTGTGGCCGATAGGGCGTGGATCGCTCATGGCTGCGGTCGGGGCTGCGCACGTCGCCGCGCTCGATCTGGAAACCGGCGCGCGCGAGCTCGTCGCATAGATCGCGCTGCCGGTCCTCGCCCTCGCCGCGCGTGGCGATGTAGCTGCAACGGCCTTGGTGGAACTCGAAACCGGCCCGTTTCAAGCACCCGCGAAACCGCTGGTGCGTGCGGTCGCTCCAATCCAATGTGCCCGCATAGTTGCGGAAGGCGGCGACGGCACAAACGGAGCCGTAATTCTCATCGCGCCAGCTAAGTTCGATCTTCGGGGGATTCTTGGACATCGCTCGATCCTTCGGGAACAGGGGAAGGGCGGCGCTGGTGCGCCGCCCTCGCTGGATCAGGCGGCGCGGGCCAGTGCGGGCGCTGCCATGTGGGAGAGGATCAGTTCGCTTGCGGCCTGTGCGGCGGTCGCTGCGCGGAAAATCGCGCGCTTGTCGTCGCGAAGGGCCTTGAGCCAGGACGCGACATAGGCGGCGTGGTCCTCCCGCTCGGTCGGCTCCATGCCAAGCTGTGCGCAAAGCATGGCCGCGCCGATCTCAGCTATCAGTTCCTCGGCTGCGCGGATTTCCTTGCTCTTGCCGTAGTCGTGCAGGGTTTCGCGGTTCAGCCGGGTCGCGTGGCCGGTGCTGTGGATCGCCTCATGTGCGAGGGTCGCATAGAAGGCGTTGCCGCTCACGAACTCGGCAAAGGCGGGCATGGTGATGCTGTCGGAAACCGGCTGATAGTAGGCGCTGCCGCCCATCTCGCGGTAGGGAACGGGCCAGCGTGAAAAGGCTGCATCAAGTTCGGCGTCGCGGTCGTCGCGGTTCTTAATCTGGATCAATGGCGCGGGATATTTGCTCATGTCCAAGCCGTCGATCTGCTCGACGTTGAACACGATATAGCGCTTCAGATAGTGGCGGGCGCGGTCCTCGCCGTCTTCGCTCTCGGCGGGGCGCGGTTCGGCCTCGTCGCCCTTCGGGGTGAAGGTGCCAGCATGAACAACAAGATTGCCCTTCTCGCCCTTCCGGACCTGTCCGCCCAGCTCGTGCGCCTGCCGGTAGGTCATCCAATAGGGGTTCGTGTAACCGCGCGTCATGGCTGCGGACCAAAGCAACAGGATGTTGATCCCGCGATAGGCGGTGCCCTCATGGCGAAGCGGAAGCGATGCCGCGCCCGATGCCCAACGGGGGGACCAAGGGCGGGTGCCTGCCTCTAGCATCGCAACAATCTGGTTGGTGACTTCCTCGTAAACGTCGATCCGCGCCGGGGTGGTGGCGGTCTTGCGGGCCTTGGTGGTGTTCCGTGCCATGTGCCGTTCCTTCCTAAAATCGAGCCGAAGGCGATGGTGCGCCATCGGCTTCTGCCCGCTGGCGAAGTGGGCCGGGGAATGGCGCAGCGAGGGCCGATCATGCGGGAGGGGGATCACCCGCCCTGCACGGAGCGCAGCGAAGGAAGGGCGGGGAAACCCGCATGATCGCCAAGGGAGGCCGCTTGCGGCCGAGACGGTCTAGCCCTTGCGCCAGGGGGCCGGAACAGGCCCCTAGATCATGACAAAGCGCGCGGCGGTATCGCCGCCCCGATTGCTCACGCGAAGCGGGAGACGCGGAAGGGGAAGCCCCGAAGGGTCATTTGATCAAGGGTAGAGGACGTGCCCGAACTCGTAGAGCAGGGACACGACGCCGGCAGCCAGCGCGACCAGGAGCAGGATCGCGAGCCGTATGGCGAAGCGGGGCGGGTTGGCCGTGTGCGCGGTTAGCGCGAGGCCGGCGCCGATCGCGAGCGCGAGCAGTAGGCCGGGTGCCAGCTCGTGCAGGGCCAGGCCGGGGAGGCGGTTCGGCAATAGGTGGGGATAGTAGCGGACCAATCGGCCCGCCAGTACGGCCGCGATCGGGAGGGCTGCGGCCATGATCCATGTGCCGGCGAGCTGGGCGGCGGGCGATCTAGCTTCGGGCATGGTCATGTCCTCCAACAAAACTACGCCCGCCCCGAAGGGGTGGACCATTGTAGGTTAGGCGATCGTCACCCGAAGGGCGGAAACCCGCATCGCGGGGTTCCGCGGAGCCCTGCGTAGCTGGGCGGAGTAGAGCCCGGGCCGAAGGCAACCCCCGCAATTCACTTCTTGATCGTGTCGACTTGGCAGTTCCTTGGAAGCGTCGCCCGTCGCACCGCCAATTGTCGCATTCCTTCGTAGTCGATGCCCCAAAGTCCGGCCCTCTGGCTCGCTGCCTTTTGCATCAGCTCGACATACGCGCCGCCCGAATATTCCCGCCAATCGACGGCATATCCCTGCGCCACCATCGTTGCCGCTACACTCGCGCTGTTGTTCTGGAACCGACAAGCGAGATTCAGACGGCCATAGCTCTCTGCGTTGGTCCGACACTGGTTTTCGCGCCGCATCGCAAAATCAAAAACACTCGTCGAACAGACTAAACCACCGTCCCGGGCGACGAGATTCGCCAGAACTTGTGCTGAAACCCTTTTCAAGTGCGGCAAGTCGTCATCCGGCGCGTCAATTCCCACGACCCGCACCGCTGACCCTCGGACGCCAACGGTATCACCGTCGATCACCTGCGGGCGCTCATCCTTCAGCGTCATTTTGCCGATCTGCTGGACGCGCTCTTTTTGCTGCGAAAGCGCGAAAACCGCGACTGCTACGAATGCGCCGGCCATCGCGATCCGCTGGTACTTCGGCACGCCGGGGAAGATTTTCATATGCGGCGGATCTCCCTGAGAAGGTCGTTCCAGTCGCCGGCATGGGGCGGCTTCTTGACGAGAAGCCGTCGGCCGTTGGCCGTGAGCCGGGGCGTAGCGCGCTCGATAGCGCGCGAAGCCTCGGCCCCGTGCTGGCTGTATATCACGACCCGCTTGATACTCTCGGGGATCGAAATTGTCTGGTAGCGCTCGATCCCTAGGACGGGCCACACGAATAGACCTGGCTCGAGCATATTCATGACGCTTGCCGCGTCCTCGACGCCTTCGGCCAGTCGCAGGACGCCATCGGTAGGTATGCCGCCCCAGCGGACCGCACCGGAGCCGGGGTTTCCAAGCATCCGCTTTGGTTCTTGGATCTCGGCCTTGCCGGTCCCTGTGGGGTTGAGAAAGGTCCGATGGATGGCGACGACGCCGGAGTCTTCCTCGATCGGGACGATCAGCGCCGGAGCGAATGCCTTGTCCTCGCCCGCGCCGAATTGGCACTTGGCATCGTAGCGCGCGGTCACGCCGCTAGGTGTGATCGCGCGCGAGCGCAGATAGCGTTCGGCAAGGGAGCCGGGGAACGGTTCGGCGAACCGCCAGATGGAAAGCGCGAGCTTCTTGAAGTCCGACTTGGCGGGCCTCCGCTGGCCCGGGTCGTGGTCGATCGGCGCGATGATCCTGCCGGAACGCAGGGCGGTCATGATGCTGTCGGGCGTGCACCCCGCGAAACAGTGGAAAAGGACGGCGCGTTCGCCGACGCGCACGGTCAAGCTGGCGGTGCTGTCCGCGTGGGCGGGGCACCGGCAAAGCGCATAGTCGCCGTGCCACTTCCCCGCGAGTTGCCGAACGACACGATCGGCCTCCTGCTCTATGTTCGTGGCGTGCCGTTGGGGCATGGCTGGACACTCCTACGCGTTGCCGCTTACCGTTGTGAATATCGCCAAGGCGCGCAGGGCACCAGCGAAAACATAGAAAATCGCTTACTCATAGGGACCGAATGGAACTGGCGCTTATCCTTGAACGGGAGTTAACCACCCAACGCCCACAAGGGGGAAGCATCACAGATGTTCATGTGTGCCAGCGCCAGGACGGTAAGTGGCACATCAATATCCGCGTGAGCTGGCGCGGTACGGCCCTCTTTCACGTCGGGCTTTACGACAAGAAGCGTATCCGGCTCTACACGAAGGTAGCTTCGGCTATTCGGCACATCGTCATGGTTTACGATTATGACGGACTTGTTTCGGTCCACCCTTACCCTGGGATGCGGAGCGCCGCGAACTTCTAAGGGCGCATCACGTCTGCGAGCGGTTCACAACAGGGGTAGCCAAGGCCGAAAAAGCGATTTAGTGTGTTTTCCCTACAGAGGCGAAAACATGCGAAATCGCTTACCCAGTGGAAGCATCGCCCCTCGCGCCGGCACCCCGGCGAAGGGGCCACCGCTAGCGCCTCCAATCGGGGGAGCTGCGGGGTAATGCACTTCACAACCGCAGCGATCCTTGGCCTGGCAGCGCAATGCGCTCCCAATGTCGCGCCATCGACAATCGCAGCGGTCGTGCACACAGAAAGTCGCGGGTATCAGTTCGCGATCGGCGTCAACGGCGTAGCGCGGCAACCGGCTCGGCCGAGATCCGCAGCGGAAGCGATCAGAGTAGCCAGCGCCTATGTGGCGCAAGGCTACTCTGTCGATCTTGGGCTAGGCCAAATCAACTCGCGCAATATGCGCTGGCTCGGCCTGACGTGGGACACGGTGTTCGATCCGTGCACGAACATCGCCGCTGCGGGCAGAGTCCTCGCCGGCAACTATCAGTCAGTGCGGCCCGCCTATGATCCTCAGACGGCGCTCCGCGTCGCTCTCTCGATGTATAACACGGGGTCGCAGGTCCGGGGCTTCCGCAACGGGTATGTCGGCAAGGTGCTGGACAATGCCGGCGTCTCCAACGGCCTCACGCCCGTGTCCTACCAGCCACCAACGGTTTCCGGCCTCGATGCAGCGCCGCCCTCGGGTGCGGCGCTGATTCAGGAGGTCGTCAAGGAAAACACATCCGACCCGGTGCAGCCCGCTGCGCCGCCCCCTCCCCCGCCGTCCTGGGATGTGTTCGCAAAGGCGGAATATGAGCGGGCGTTTGCCGCCCAAAAAGGAGAAGACGAATGAACATCGGATCTTCGATCGGGGGGCCAGCCCTAGCCCTGCGGTCGTTCGTGACGGCCCGTGTCGGGGCTTGGAGCCCGCGTCAGCGGCGCGTCGCGAGCTGGGCGGGAACGGCGGCTCTGGTGGCCGTCGTCACGACGGCTTCGCCTGATCCAGCATACGCTCAGGCAAATCTGGAAGGCATCGCTAACGCGGTGCTTGGGCTGCTGAGCAACGGGCTTCTGCGGGCGCTGGCGATTATCGCCGTGATCGTTGCCGGTGCCGGGTGGCTGATGGGGCGCGTCAACACGGGCGCTCTCGTCACCGTCATCATCGGTATCGCCATCATCTTCTCGGCACCGTGGATCGTCGACCAAATCGCGGGCGGCGGCTGACGTAAGCGGGCGGCCCGATCCGCCTCGGGCCGCCCACTCCGTTGCGTAGCGTAGGAGGTGAGTGTGGCAGAAGAAAACGAGACGATGGCGCGAAACACGCTGTTCCTGGCGGTGACGCGGCCCGCGCTTTGGGCGGGCATTCCGATCGAAGCCGCCGTGCCGATCCTGCTCGTCTCGGTCATCGTCCTGATCGGGACGAACAATCCCGTCTATGCCGGTATCTCCGGCGCGGTCATGTACGCCCTCGCCCGCCTCGTCGTGCGCCAGGACGTGAACGCATTCCGCCTTCTGTTCCTGTGGGGCCGCACCAAGGCGGCGAACCGGAACCGGGCCTTCTGGGGTGGCTCAAGCTACACCCCGCTCCCGCTCAAGGGCATCACTCGCAAGGGGTTCGGCCGCCGTGGCTAAAGCTAATCGCCTCTCCGATCCTGTGCCGATGAAAGTCGCGCTCAAGGAAGTGATGCCGACGAAATTCCTGCCGTATGCGCGGCACATCAATGACGAAATGATCGTGCTGGACTCCGGCGACCTGATGCTCACTTTCGAGCTGCAAGGGCGCGCGTTCGAGACCTCCGACGTTCGCGATTTGAACGATTGGCACTCCAAGCTGAACGTCATGCTGCGCAACCTGCATGACGATCGGCTGTCGATCTGGACGCATCTGGTCCGCTCCCGCGTCGAACAATATCCGGGCGGCAACTTCCGCTCGAAGTTCGCTCGGGATCTCGATGCGGCCTATTTCGAGCGGATGAACAAAGAGCGGATGTTCATGAACCGCTTCTTTGTGACGCTCGTAGCGCGCCCTGCGGTGCACGGGGCCGACAAGCTCATTCAACTCTTCAAGAGCAAGTCGCGGCTCGGGGCCGAAGCCGATCAAATCGACGAGGACCTGGTTGAGCGCCTAGAGGACAAGGCGCGCGATTTTGAGAAGCTGCTAGCTCGGTGCGACCCGCGCCGGCTTTCGATCTACGGGCATCGCGGCCTCAAGTTCTCGGAGCCGCTGGAAGTCGCGGAAATGATAATGACGGGCCGCCATCGGCGCGTTCCGATCATTCGCGGCCACCTCGGAAGCGCGCTCTACCGGCAACGGACGATCTTCGGCGGTGAGACGGTCGAGGTCCGCGACGCGGATCGCAGCTCGTTTGGCGGCATCTTCGGCATACGCGAGTATCCGGCGCTGACGACACCGCGCCAGTTCGAATCCCTGCTCGCGGTCGATTTCGGCTTCGTGCTGACGCAATCGTTCACGTTCCTTGGCCGCGCGACGGCTGCTGAGCGCTTCCGGCTGCGGCAAAAGCAGATGGAGAACGCCGACGATCGCGCGAAAAGCCAGATGTTCGATCTGATCGACGCGGCCGACGATCTGATGTCGAACCGCTTCGTCCTGGGCGATCATCACTTCACGCTCGCGGTGTATGCCGACAGCCTCCGCGCGTTGCGCGATAATATGTCCATCGCCCGAACGGCGCTCGCCGATACGGGCATGGTCGCGGCGCGCGAGGGCGCGGCGCTTGAGGCGGCCTATTGGAGCCAGCTCGTCGGCAATTTCGCGTGGCGGGCAAGGCCGGCGCCGATCACGTCGCTGAACTTCGCGGCGTTCTCGCCCTTCCACACCTACCCTGCGGGGATGCCGACGGGGAACCATTGGGGCGACGCAATCGCGCTGCTCAAGACGAGCGCGCGGAGCCCCTACTTCTTCAGCTTCCACAAGCGCGACATCGGACACACGATGGTCATCGGCCCCACGGGCGGCGGTAAGACGGTTCTCGTCAACTTCCTGATGGCGCAAGCGGAGAAGACGGGCGCGCGGCAAATCTTCATCGACAAGGACCGCGGCGCGCAAATCTTCGTTCTGGCGTCGGGCGGCACATACCTGACCCTGCAGAACGGCGTCCCCACGGGGTTTGCGCCGCTCAAGGCGTTGTCGAACACCGCTGAGGACCGGGCCTGGCTGTCGCTATTCGTGCGCAACCTAGTGCGCGCCGAAAACCGCCCGATCACGGTTCAGGAAGAGAGGCTGATTGACGACGGCATTGCCTCGGTGATGCGGCTTCCTCCGGAAAAACGGTCGTTCGACGCGCTGCGGAGCGTCCTCGGTATGGCGGACGCTGCCGGCGTCGGCGCGCGTCTCGAAAAGTGGACTTCGCGCGGTGCCCTGGGCTGGGTGTTCGACAATGCGGAAGACGAAATGAAGCTCGATACGCGCTTCCTCGGCTTCGACATGACGGAGTTTCTGGACAATCCCGATATTCGCACGCCGCTGATGCTCTACCTCTTCCGGCGTATCGACGATCTGCTGACGGGCGAGCGGACGATTATCGCCGTCGACGAGTTCTGGAAGGCGCTGGGCGATGATGCTTTTCGCAGCTTCGCTCAGGACGGCCTCAAAACATACCGGAAGCGCAACGCGCTGATGGTCTTCGCGACGCAATCGCCGGCTGATGCTCTCAAGAGCGACATCAGCCATTCGATCCTTGAGCAAGTCGCTACCCAAATCATGCTGCCAAACCCGAAGGGTGCGCGGCGTGATTACATCGACGGTTTCGGCATGTCCGAAGCCGAATTTGCCCTGATCCGTGAGGAATTGTCGCCGGAGTCGCACAAGTTCCTCGTCAAGCAAGGGCATGACAGTGTTGTCGTCGAGCTGGATCTTACAGGGCTGGACGACGAACTTGCGGTGCTTTCGGGACGTGCCGAGACAACCGCAATCGCGTGCGAGGTAGTTGCCGAATACGGCCGCGACCCCGCTGTCTGGCTGCCGATCTTTCAAAAGCGGCGTCGTCCAAGCTGAAGGAGTAGGAACCATGCGTAAGATGAAGCTCGTCGCGTTGAGCCTAGTAGGCTCAACCTTGCTGGCCGGGGGTCCGGCCTATGCGCAATTCGGCGGGATCGTTCACGATCCAACGGCCTTCGCCCGCCAGCTCCAAGAGCTGAATGAGGCGCGGAAGGTGGTTGCACAGACCAAGCAGCAGATCGACGAAGCGCAAAAGCTCTATCAGGATCTCAATAAGGCGACGGACATTGGCCGGATCGCGCAATCCCTGAAGACCGATGCGCTGCGCACTACGGATGTCTCGTCCTCGAACCTCGACGGGTACACCTCGGGCGACCTGAACGTGGTTGGCGGGCTGCGAGGCCGCGCGAACGATGTTTATCAGGATCTCATGGGCCGGGTTTCGCCCAATGCCCCGGAGGGCTCGCGCACGGCGTATGAGCAGGGCGCTCGCGAAGCTGCCGTGACGGCGGGCCTGGCCGGGAACGTCGGCGATTCCGTTTCGACGCGCCGGCAAGGGCTGGAGGAATTGCGGGGGCGGCTGAACACCGCAACGTCTGCGGCGGAACGGTCCGACATGACGGCCCGCCTTCAGCTCGAACAGGCGCAGATGATGAACGATCAGCTTGCCTTGCAAGCGATCGAGATCCAGCGGCGCGCGAAGGCAGAGGCCGGGTATCAGGCGTACCAGTCCCAGCGCCAGCAGCAGCGGTCCCACATGCTTACGCAAATGGGGGTCAACGAGTGACGAAGGCGTTGCGCCTCGGTGTCCTGGCGCTGGCCTTGCTCGGCGCAGGGTGTTCGCCGTCTGAGGAAGCTCAGAACGGCGACACCCTGCGCTCCGACATTCCGCTGCGGTCGGCACAGTACCTCTTCGACAATCCCGAGGCGGCCGTAGAGGTCAAAGCCATGTGCGACCAATGGAAGGCGTCGCAGCGCCCATTGGCGAGCTGGCCCGCCGTCGTAACCGAGAATTGCAACAACGAGAACGCCGCACGGTCCCGCCGCCTCCGTCGTGAACGGACGGAACACATGAAAAAGCAGATCGGGATCTAGGCGATGACGCTTGCGCGAGAGGCCAGAAGGTAATGGAATTTCCGATCTTCGAGACCATGATGAACATGGTCGACGGTGCGCTCGCCGGCATCATCGCCAAGTACGCCGCCATCGTGGGCATGGTAGCCGGTCCGCTGCGCGTCGGCGTCACGATCTACATCATACTGCTGGGCGGCGCGGTCCTGCGCGGTGCCGTCCAATATCCCTTCCGCGAGTATGTCTATCGGGCGCTGAAGCTCGCGGCGCTGACGATCGCGGTCACGTCGCTCTATGGCGCGTCGATCGGCGCTTTCACAATGAACGGCCTCCCCGGTGACTTTGCCAGCGCAATTGGCGGGGCAGATGTTGGGGGCCTCGGTGGCTATTATGACCGGCTCTTAGTCGGCGCGTTCCGCGCAATAGCGAAGATCGACGAGATTGTAGAAATCCATACCGCGGCGGCGGGTCGGAACCTCGTCGGCATCCCCGAAAACTGGATGGAGATTATTCTAGCGGCGATCGTCAACTTCGCGATCTTGATCATTGCGCTGCTATCCTGTGCGCTCGGGTTCACGATTACGGCCTTTGCGCTGTTCGCCTTGGCCCTGCTCGCGGTCGTCGGCCCGCTCTTCCTGGCCGCGCTGCTCTTCGATTCCACCCGTGGCTACTTCTTCGGATGGCTGGGCTCGGTAATCAGCTACATCATGCTCGTAGCGTTCGCGCTGCTGGTGACGCTGTTTATCTCGCAGACCACAGACACCTTCATCAACGCAATCACGACCGGCGACGAGGTGCTTGTCGCGGCGCTCAAGGCGATCGCGTTCTACGTCCTCGGGTTCTTCTTCTTTCTTCAAATCCCAAGCCTCGCTTCTGGCCTGGGCGGCGGTGGACCGGCGCTCGCCGCGCAGTTCGCCAACGCCGTCACGGGCAACATCGCGCCGATGGCTGGTCGCGCCCTCTCGAACGCGCCGGGCAGAATTGCCGGCGCGGGGGTCTCGGCGGGAGCCTCGGCGGTCGGCGCGATGGCTCGGTACGCCCGCATTGGAGCCGGCCGAGGCGGCGGCGGGGGCGGAGGCGGGACACTCACACGCACCTAATTTCAGAGGAAGTTCGCATGAAACTCAGGTCCGCGATGGGCGCGCTTGCCCTTCTGACTCTCGCTCAAGGCTGCGCCTCCGGTGCGCAGGACGCCAAGCTGGCCCGCTGCAACGGCTCCGCGAAGCGTCCGGCGAACCCTTACGGGACAGTGCTTCCGACGATCCCGCCGCGCGCTGGCGTCACCAGCTCGAACGGCGGTGCTGACGTGGCGCCGGCTGCTCAAGCCGCGCCGGCGCAACCGCCGACGAACCTCTTTCCGGAGCCCTCCAGCGCGCCCGTGGGGGCTGCGCCAAGCTCTGAAACCACAGTGCCGGCGATCAGCGCAGCGCCCGCCAGCGCGCCCCGGGTCTCGGCCCTGCGTATCTCATACGGGAGTTGCTGACATGGCGATCGGCGTCAAAGACAGCACTGAGGATCTCAAGGCATATTTCGCGGAAGCGGAAAGCTGGGATCGCGAGCGCTTTGTTGCGGCTAACCGCTCCAAGAGGCTGGCCTGGACCGTGGCGGCCGTGGCGAGCGGGCTCGCGGTTTGCGGGATCGGTGCTGTCGCGGCGCTGGCTCCGTTCAAGACGGTCGTTCCCTATGTCGTGACCGTCGATCGATCGACGGGCGCAACGGAAGTCACGCAACAGCTCCGTGGTGACAAGTCGATCACCTATGACGAGGCGGTGCGCAAATACTTCCTCGCCAACTATGTTCGGCTTCGCGAGGGGTGGATTCCGCAAGCTCGCGAAGAGAACTTCCGGGCCATCCTCGCGCTGTCATCGGCCGATGAACAGCGAAAATGGACTAACTTCTTCAAGAAGGACAATCCGGACTCTCCGCAAAATCAGTTCACGGCCAACGATACGGTGTTCGTGTCGATCAAGGCCGTCACCTTCATCAATCCACAAGTGGCTCAGGTCCGCTTCACCAAGCGGCTTGAGCGGGACTCGCAAGTCACCGAGACGCCGGCCATCGCGACGATCACCTTTGAGGTGCTGTCGAAGCCGGAATCGGAAGCGGGGCGCTACGCCAACCCCCTCGGCCTGCAAGTCAAATCTTACAGGGCGGACGTGGAGGTCGTCGGTCGATGAAACAGCTCTTCAAAGCCACGCTGGCCTTTGGCCTGGTGCTGTCGGCAACGCCAGTGCTGGCGCAGCAAACACCCCGGCAATCCGGCCCGGATCATCGCGTGCGCGAGGTCAACTATGACGACAACAACGTCATCGTAATTCGCAGCGCGTTCCGGACCGCGACGCAGATTGAGTTCGCCCCCGGCGAGCTAATCAAGTTCGTCGCGATGGGCGATACCGTTTCATGGGAGGTCGCGCCGGCTGAAAACTCCCTCTTCATCAAGCCACGGGAGAGGGCCGGCGCGACGAACCTGATCGTCGTGACGGACTTCCAAGGCCAAAAGCGCAACTACACGTTCGATGTGGTCGCGGTGAATGGCGCACGATCGCCGGGGACGTTCTTCAAGGTCCGTGTGCGCTATCCGGAGCAGGAAGCGGCAGAGGCGCGCGCCGCGCAAGCGCGCGCCCAGCTCGCCGCCGCGCTTGAGGCGCAAAACAGCGCGGTAAAGACGGCGCTGGATCTCGGCGTTCTCGAAGGCACGCGGAACCTCAACTACAAGGTCCAGGGCGCGTCCGCTCTCCAACCTTCCGAAGTGAGCGACAACGGGCAGTTCACGGTGCTGCGCTTCCCCAATCAGCGCAACATACCCGCGATCTTCATCGTCAATCCCGACGGGACGGAAGCAACGGCCCCGTTCGATGTACGCGACGAGTTCGTGGTGGTGCACGGCGTTTACAAGGAAATGCGCCTGCGCCGGGGCAAGGTGGTCCTGTGCATCTACAACGAAAGCCCGAATTTCTACGGCCGCGATCCGAAGACCGACACGGCCTCGGAGATCGTCGATCGGCAAACAGCTCCGGAGAAATGACGTGTCTGAAGACAAAAGATTCGACGTCGATGCGACGCCCAACATGGACGAAATCGACCGCTCGCAACCTGCGGCCGATCGGCCGAACCGGATTCCGTCGCTCTCAAACTTCCAGTGGGACACTAAGCGTATGATCGTCGCGGGCGCGGTAGGCGGAGCGGCCCTCTTTACCGTCCTGACCGTCGCGGCGGGCGTGGGTGGCAGCGACGAGGTTGCTGTCGCACCGCCGAAGCCTGCGGCTGTTGAAGTGCCTTACGATCCGAAGACGGTCATCGCGCCGACGCTTGGGAGCGCTCCGACCGATCCGAACGCGCCCGTCCAGCTCACCGGCGAGCAAGTTCCCCCGATCGGCCCGGGTGGGGCTCCGGGGCCTGTAACCGGGCAAGCCGTGGGCCGCGAACAGACGGCGGCAGAACGGCGTCGGGAACAGGCCATCGCCTTGCAGGACGCGGCACGCCGCTCCACGCTGATTGCTTATGGTGGTGACAACACCGGGCTCGGAATGGCGCGACCGGCAAGTGCCGGCGACGCCGGGGACAGCGGCGGTTCTCCCGCGCCGGCACAAGCGGGCGCTACGCGGTTGGACGAGCTGAAACGGACCTCGGCAATCGGTCGCGCGACTGCGCGAATGATTGGCGATCGGAACTACCTCATCACGGCGGGGGCCATCATCCCCTGCACGTTGCAAACGGCGATGGACAGCAGCGTTCCAGGGTACGCGACCTGCATCATCCCTCGCGACGTTTATTCCGATAACGGTCGCGTCGTCCTGATGGAGAAGGGAACGCGGGTCTTCGGCGAGTATCAGGGCGGCCTCAACCGCGGCCAATATCGCCTTTTCGCGATGTGGACGCGGGCGGTCACGCCTCGCGGTGTGTCGATCGACATCGGCTCGCCGGCTTCGGATCAGCTCGGCCGCGCCGGCATCACCGGCAAGGTCAATCGCTTCTTTTGGGAGCGGTTCGGCGGTGCGCTGTTGTTCAGCGTGCTTGAAAGCGGCGGCCAGGTGGCCGCGTCGGCTGTCGGTCCCGAAGGGACCAACATCACGCGGGTTCCCTCGGACTCCACCTCGCAAATCCTGTCCGACACGCAGCAAATCCGGCCTGTGGTCCGGATCAATCAAGGCGCGGAAATGGGAATTACAGTCGCCAAGGATTTCGACTTTTCCTCTGTCTATGGGCTGGGTCTAAAGTGACGGTCACGCCCTTCCGAAACACCGCGATCCTCGACAACGCGATTCAGCCGCTCCGCAAATATCTGGACGAGGCTGATGTTACGGAAGTGGTGGTGAACGAACCTCAGTTGGTGGGGATCGAGCGCCGGGGCGGTTGGTCCTGGGAGCGCGAAGAGTCGATGACGCTCGATGCGCTTATGGAGCTGGCCCGCGCTGCGGCGGCTTTCACGTCGCAGGACGTGACGCGAGAAAATCCGATCTGCTCGACGATCTTCCCGACTGGCGAGCGCGTCCAGCTCGTCATCCCGCCTGTCGTTCCCGATGGCACTGTCTCGGTGACGGTCCGGAAGCCGTCGACAAAGACGATGACGCTTCAGGACTTCGAGGCTGCGGGCCTGTTCAGCGAAACGAAGGTGGCGCACAAGCGGGTGAGCCCGGTTGAGGAAAAGCTGCTGGGCCTGCTCAACACGGGCCGGCATGTCGAGTTCTTCGACCTGGCTGTGCGAAGCCGCCTCAACATCCTG
Source organism: Sphingomonas sp. FARSPH (assembly GCF_003355005.1). Lineage (NCBI taxonomy): Bacteria > Pseudomonadati > Pseudomonadota > Alphaproteobacteria > Sphingomonadales > Sphingomonadaceae > Sphingomonas > Sphingomonas sp. FARSPH. The sequence continues at coordinate 28,794 of NZ_CP029988.1, forward strand.
ATTTCCGGCGCGACGGGCTCCGGCAAAACGACGTTCTCGAAAGGGCTCATCAAGCTCATTCCCGAGAACGAACGGCTTTTGACGATCGAGGACACGCGCGAGCTGGTCGTTCCGCATAAGAACGTCGTCCACATGGTCTATAGCAAGGACGGCCAAGGCACCGCGAAAGTGACGGCTAAGGAGCTGCTGGAAAGCGCCCTGCGTATGCGGCCTGACCGCATCTTGCTCCAAGAGCTGCGGGACGGAACGGCGTTCTTCTACCTGCGGAACGTCAACAGCGGCCATCCCGGCTCGATCACGACAATTCACGCGGACTCGGCGGAACTGGCGTTCGAGCAACTTACGCTCTTGGTGAAGGAGAGCGAAGGCGGCGCGGACCTGGCGCGCGACGACATCCGCTCGCTGCTCAAGATCCTCGTCGATGTCGTCGTGCAGATGAAGAAGGTCGACGGCGAGTTCAAAATGACGGAGATTTATTATGACCCAGCGGGGCGGCACGCAGCGTAGCGGCGCGGCTCTGGCGGCGGGCCTGCCGTTCGCCCTGGTCCTCGTCTTCCTCATCGGCTCAATCATCGCGTGGTTCGTCCTCGGGCTGCCCGCGTCGAAATACGATCCCCTCAAGATGCCGGCCTTCTTCTGGTACTATCGGGGCGACCCGGTTGTGCTGAAGGCGCTTGGTGCCGGCGTTCTCGCCGGCTCCCTCGTCGCCGGCCTGCTCCTGTTCTGGTTCGTCTCGAGGAAACCTCCGCTCCACGGTGCAGCGCGCTTCGCCAAGGAAAGCGAGATCCGCCGTGGAGGCTTCCGATCGAACGACGGCGTTGTTCTCGGGAAGAAGCGCGGCAAATTCCTGATCTTCGGCGGCAATGAACATTGCATCGTCGAAGCTCCTACCCGCTCGGGCAAAGGCGTCGGCATTGTCATCCCGAACCTGCTTAGCTGGCAGGACTCGCTTGTCGTTCTCGATGTGAAGCGGGAGAATTGGGACGCCACAGCGGGCTTCCGTGCGAGATTCGGGCAGGCGGTCTATCTCTTCAATCCGACCGATCCGGAGGGGCGCACGGCTCGCTACAATCCGCTGAGCTACATCGATCGCGAAGACGCCGATCAGGTCATCATTGAGCTACAGAAGATCGCGACCATGCTGTTCGTCCCGCCTGAGCGGGGCGAACCGTTCTGGACGGACTCTGCGCGAACGGCGTTCGTGGGCGTCGGCGCGTATCTGGCGCAGTCCTCGGAGCCCTTCACGATCGGCGCTATCTACCGGCTCATGACGACGGGCGACACGCGCGGGTTCTTCCGCAAGGCGCTCGAAGATCCGACGCTCTCCCAAGGGTGCCGTAACGCCCTGGCCGACTTCACATCGGGCGCTGACAACACGTTCGCCGGCATCGTCCAGACCGTCACGTCAAAGCTGAGCCTCTGGCTCAACCCGCGCGTGGATGCGGCAACGGAAGAAAGCGATTTCGATCTGCGCGAGCTGCGGTCGCGGCCGATGTCGATTTATCTCGGCGTCTCGCCCGACGAGCTGGACCGCGTTGCGCCGCTCTACAATCTGCTGTTTCAACAGCTCATTGATCTGAACGTGCGCGATCTGCCGGACAAGCGGACCCCGCTCAAGATCCTCGTCGTGCTAGACGAGTTCGCGCGCATCGGCCGCGCCCAGGTCATCGCAAGCGCGTTCTCATACGTCGCCGGCTACGGCATCCGCCTCTTGCCGGTGATCCAATCTCGTTCGCAGCTCCGTGCCGTCTATGGCGAGCATGTAGCGAACGAGATTGTTGCCAACTGCGGTGTTGAAGTCGCGTTCACACCGAAGGAGGTTCGGGTCGCGAACGAGCTGTCTGAGCGCATTGGCTATGTCGGGCAGGAGTCCGTCACCAAATCGCTGACGATCCACGGGATGCTCGCCAATCGCTCAAAGTCGATGTCTGACCAGCGCCGCGCGCTGCTGCTGCCTCAAGAGCTGATGCAGTTTCCGGATAGCGAGCTGCTGTTGCTGCGTGGCGGTATGCCACCGATCCACGGCGACAAAATCCGGTACTTCGCTGATCGGCATTTCACCCAGCGCGTTCTCCCTGCGCCGACGGTGCCGCCGATCGCGCGACGTGTCCGTGACGACGAGGATCTTCCGGACTGCGCGCCCCCCGACTTCGATCAACTGACCGATCCCGACGCCCTCACTTTCGCGATGGATTGCGTCGTCACGTCGGACTTTCCTGACATGCTGATCGATGTCGAAGCGGAGCGCCACGGCAACGAGGTTGTGGGTGTAATCGAGCAGGAGAGGTAAGATGGCTGACCAAGCGAACGCGACGCCCTCTGGACCGGATATGGCGGCCAGGAAGCGCAACAACGTCGACATGCCCGCGGAGTTGGAATCGAGGTTCCTGCGCGTCGGGAACAAGCTGTACCGATCCGCGCACGATAAGACGCCGGTAGCTACGATTTCCGCCGATCGCATCAAGGCCAAGGACGCCAGCTCGCTCCCCGATCTGGTACGGCTCGCGAAGGCGAATGGCTGGACCTCGCTCAAGATCAGCGGCGACGAAGAGTTCAAGCGGGCCGCCTATCTCGCTGCATCGGCCCAAGGCATCCGGATCGACGGCTACAAGCCCGACGAGAAAACCAAGGCCGCGGCCGATCGCGAGCAGGCGCGACAAGCTGCGGCGGCACCGACGAAGGAGCAAGCATCGCGCACGGCAAATCAGGCGCGCGACAACAAGGAACAGGCCGATCCGGCGAAGGACCTGGCCGAACGCTTCCGCCGTCAAACCGACGTGCAGAACGCGAAAGACCCGGACCTGAAGCGGGCGCAAAGCCACGTCGCCCATGCCGTCACAATCGCGTCTGGCCGCTTCCCGAACGACACGACGAAGCAACGCGAGTTCGTGGCCGAACGGAAAGAGGAAATCGCGGGACGCCTACAGCGCGGCGAACAAGTCGCCGGCATCGAAGTGAAGCAGCAACAAACCCAGCGCATCCGCGAAATGCAACAGGATCAGGTTTTGCAGAAAACCCCGACGCGGGGCCGCTAGCGTCGCCGCGTCGGTGCCGGCCTATAAGGCGTCGGCCCGTCGCGTGTCGGCCCCTCATGTGGCCTCTCTGGCGTCCTGGGGGCCTGTTGCTGCTGTGAGCGGTCCTGTGGCCGCTCCTGCCCCTCCTGACGCTCCTGCGCGGCCTTCACGCGGCGCGTAGCCTCTCTCAAGGCGCGATCCGGAACAGTCTCGATCGTCGGCCGCTCCTGAAGGAACGCCCGCACGTCGCCGGCAAGAGCGCGATCGGCGCGGTTGCCGCTGCGCTCCAGCCACTCGGCCGCCGCCTCGTAGCGTTGGCGCGTGTCCTCCCAGCGCTCCTTAGCCTTCGCCACGAAAGCGGGCTGCTCGCCCTTCCCTAGCGCGATCATCATCGCTTCCCGGGCCTGCTTCATGTCGGCGTCGGTAGGCTGGCGCGACGCGCCGCTGAGGATCTTCGCGCGCATCTGCGTGAGGGCCATGCTGACGCCGGCTTTGCCCTGCCCCCGCGAGTAGCGCGGCGTCGCCTCGGCCTCGACGCCACGGCTGCGCAGCGCCTCGGCGAACGCCTCGCGGAACTTGAACAGATCCTCGCGCCGTGGATCGAAGCGCTTGCGGTTCAGTCCCTCGGCCTGGACGGTCAGATGCACATGCGGACGGTCCGTGTCGACGTGAAGCGCCATCAGATAATCGTGGTTGTCGCCAATCATGCGATCGGCCGCGTCGCGGACCGCCTGTTTGACGGTTTCCGGATCGGTGCCTTGCGTCATCGAGAAAACCATAGAGACGGCCGAAACGCTCGTGCCCTTGCGCCATGAGGCGGTGTCGCCCCACTCTTCGGCAATGCGGGCGATGTCCGCTTTGTCCTTGATCTCTTCCCCGTCGCGGGTCTCGATCGCGATTTCGCCCTTGCGGCCGATATAGTCGAGGTGGGCGGCTACATGGGCCGCCCCCTTCTTTCGGCCCGTCACCTTCACCACCACTTCCGGCGACTTGCGCACGACGCGCGCGAGAACGGCGCGAACGTCGATCGACCTGGGCGACGCGCTGGCCGGCGCGCTGGCGTGGTGTGGGGCAAACTGCCCCGTGCCGCTCACGATCTGCTTGGCATATTTCAGATTGGGATCGCCAAACACTCGCGGCCGGAAAACCGGCTTGAGCGCGCCAAACAGCTCGTCCTCGAACGCCATCAGTCCGCCACCTGCCAGAACGACGCATCGCCGCGCAGCGCGTCGCCTAGCGCCGCCACCTGCTCGTTGATCTCTCCGCGCATTTCGATGATCCGGCCCAGCTCGCGTTCGATCTGTAGCCCGCTGTCGGCCATCATCGCCGCGTTGCCAGCCTTCATCGCCTGATTCAGATTTCGGCCAATCCGCTGCAACTGCATCCGGATCGGCGCGAGCGCATCGCGAAGCCCGTCGTCGACGTGCCCCTTCAAGCCGATATGCCGGCGAACCAGCGCCTTGATCCACCCGGCGCGGTCGATGCCCCTCTTGGCGGCGCGCGCGTCCAGCACGGCCAGCTCCGCGTCCGTGAGGCTTATGCGAACACGGTTGCTCTCGGGCTCGGCTCGCGGCGCGAGGCGTGGCGCGTCGGCAACGCGGCTCATGGCCTGGTCGAGCATGGACCGCAAAAGCGCGCTCCTGCCGCCCCTTCCCTCTGCGAGCGCATCGAAGGCAGCGAGCGTCGCGCGGTCGACGCGGACTGTCAGCATCGCCTTGCCTTCAGTGGGGGGTGTTAAGGGTTGCGGCATCGCCAGCGAGCGTAGTGTAATACACGAAGCCCAGCAACCCCTATCCTGCCATCAAACACCCCCCACTACTTTCGCTCTATTTTTGTGGCGCGCGCCACAATCTCACACGATGTTCTTGAAGCGAGGAAATCGCGGAAACGGGGGTCCGGCGAGCGCAGCGAGCCCCGCCGATCTGGCGTCGCTACTGATCGAAACGAACGGTCCGGGGTGCGTCTTCGCCCTCGAAGTGCAACACCGCTTCAATGATCCGTGCGCGCTTGCCTTCAACGTCGATGAAGCGCGCGGCATCGCCCTGTCCGCCCCTTCTCGCCACCGGAGCGCGTGGCTCAACGGAGTCATTCGCGGAAGGAAGAGAATGGGTTTTGCTCCCCTCCCCTTCGCCCGCCACCTTTGCGGGGTGCTGCTCGCTCTGGGCGCGCGTCCCGGTGTCCGCTTGCTCCTGGCGCCGGTTGCCAACTTCGCGGGCGAACTGCTCGCACGCTCGTTCTGTCAAACTGCCAGCCGGGGCACCGTTAAGGAAAGCCCGGGTCGCGGCCTCGTCGCGTTGGGCGGCGCTCAACAATGCAGCGGCCCCACGCACGGAAATATCGTCCAGCCTTGCCGTGATGAAGTCGGGAGCGGAAGCGAGCGAACGATAGCGGTTAAGCGTAGCGCGATCCCGCCCCGTGACGCGCGCCAGCTCGCTAACGGATTGTCCGGCCTTCGCCTGGGAAGCGACGAACGCGATCATGTCGCGCGCGGAAAGCTGCTCGCGCTGGTCGTTCTCAATGAACTGATCGATCCGCACTTGGGCGGCGTCGGTCTGCTCGCTGACGATCGCGCGGACCGGGATTCCGAGGTGCTGGCACGCCCGCCACCTTCTCTCGCCAAAGTGCACCATATGGCGGCCATCGGCATCCGCGGGTGCTACGGTGATCGGCTGTAGCTGGCCCCGCTCCTTGATGGTCGCGGCAAGGGCCTCGATCTCGCTTTGATCGATCGCACGCCTTACGTTGTCGGGATCGGGATAGACCTGGCTAGGGTCGAGCGACAGGACGCGGGCCTGCCCCGCAACCTCGTCTTTGGCGGCGAAAACGTCGAAGTTGCCGAACTCCACGATCAGGCTCCTATCCGCTGCATGGCTTCTTCGAGAAAGGCCCGCATGGGTGGCAATGAACTGCGCACGTCCTTGTCGTGCCGCCACACGGGGACGCCAGCTTGCACGGCCTGGCTGTAGTGCGAGCGGTCCGGCAAATGCGCCGTGAAGAGGTTGCGGCCGATCTTCGCTTTCAACTCGGCGAGCATGGCGAGCTGGTTGCGGTCGTTCGCCTTGACGCGGTTCGCGACGAGGCCGGCGACCCTGATCGGGGTTGTGCGGCCTCGCTGGTTCACGGTCTGGATCGAATTTGAAAGCTGCTTCGTAGAGTCCGGACCGAACGGCCCCAGCTCCACGGGCACGATCAAATCGTCGCACATCATCAGCGCCGCGAAGTTGATCCAACTCCACGCGGGCGGTGTGTCGATCACGCAAAAATCGAACTGCGGGGCGAGCTTCGGAAAATTGGCCCGGAACGCGCTGAGAGCGCCGGAATAGTTGGCGTCGTACTCGCCTGCCATCTTGTTCGAGTAGATCGCGAGACGGTCCGTTTCAGGCGGCGTGTAGCCGGGTTCGAACAGCGGCTTGCAAGAGCCTAGCTGCTCGAACTCGCGCAAAGCGGAAGTCGCATTGCACTGACGGTCAAGGTCCATGACCAAAACGCGGTGCCCTGCATCGGCAAGGTGCCAAGCGAGGTGACAGGCGATTGTCGTCTTGCCGGCCCCGCCCTTCTCGATGTTGACGGCGATCGTCTTCACGGGCGGTCCCTCCACCAAGAGCGATGGCCGTACCACCACGTTGCGCTGTCCTCGTCGCGGATGCGCGAACCGCGATACGGTCCACGGGCGCCGATCACGATCAACGCGATCACGGCGATGACGATCAAACCTGCCTGCTCGATACCGCTCATGACCCTGCACCTCCTGGCCGGGATTTGGCTTCGACCATTTCGCGAAACTCCGCGATGGTCTGCCAATATGCACTGTGCCCGCGCTCGTTCGTGAACTGCACAAACCAGTCGAGCGTTTCTTTTGGACCCTTGATGTAAACGCTGCCCTGGGGCGGCGCTTGCCGTCGCCGCCTTACAGGCTTCTCCCCTCGATCGACGAAACCAAGCGCAGCGCCGCGCTGCATTGCAGCCTCTTCGCGGCGTGGATCTGTCGTGACGGGTTCTCGCGAAATGCCGCTAAGGTCTAGAGCCTCGGCGTCACGCTTCGGCTCCGACTTGCCCGCCGCCTTTCCAAAGCCGTAGCCGCTCATCGGTTCGTCTCCTGTTGGACGGCCTGAACGACCGCCTGCGCTACCTCAAAGGCATTGCGTCGGGCGGCGGTCAGTCCGGACGTTTCACCATCGCTCAGCTCGTCCAAGGTGGCGGCAAAGTCGAAGATGTCACGATAGGCTGCGCGTTCGACGAGCCTTGCGGGGAGCAACGGCAGCTCCGCGTCGGTGATCGCAGCGACGATCCGCTTGGCAGTCTTAGTCTCGATCGCGGCATTGTCGCGGCTGCGAACAAGCCGGAACGGAATGTTGCGGCCCAGCGCCTCGGCTTCCTCTTGGATCAGTGCGACCGCGTTTGCGGCCAGCTCGGCGTCGATCGGAGAAAGGTTGAACGGGATAAGCACCAGGTGCGAGCGGGCGAGCGCGCGCGAGGTCATGCGTGACGCCGTTCCCTCAAGATCGATCAGCACAAAATCGTGTGCCGGCGTAAGCCGGTCGATCATGCCGATAAGCTCGGACTCCTTGGGGCTCGCTATGATCTCGAACGGAAGCGCCTTGCCCTGCTCGGTCCGCTTCCTGGCCCAACCAGCAATGATCGCGTTCGGATCTGCATCAATGACGGCAACGGAGCCCCCGCTCCGCGCCAGCTCACACGCGAGAACGAAAGTCAGCGTCGTCTTGCCTGCCCCGCCTTTCGGATTGGCTACAGAAATCGCGGGCATTCGACGGGCTCCCTATTACGCCGGCTCAAGGCGTGGAAGCCTAGAGAACGGCGCGCAATATGGCAAGGGATATTGCCTTGCATATCCATATCGCAATCCTAAGGATATCCTTTTAGCTATCCAGTGCGTCGGTCGCTGCGCAGGGGAGGGAAGGGGCCGCCGTTAGGCGGCCCCGCCGTGTCAGCGATCGTCCTGCTCGCCAGCCTTCGCCAGCACCGCGAAACCATCGGCGATCAGCTCGACGGTGTAGCGCTTGCCCTCGGCGTGGTCGTAGGAGTTCTGACGCACCCGCCCCGTGATATGAACCAAGTCGCCCTTCTCCGCCTTGGCGGCGCGCTCGATCAGGCGGCCGAACACTGTCACCTCGTTCCAGTGGGTGTCGGTCGTCCACTCGCCGCCCTCCTGGCGGTTGTAGTTGGCGGCGACGGAAACCTTCGTCACCTTGTCATGCTCGTTGATCTTGCCGACGCGGCCGATGATGCGAAATTCAGCGATGTTCTGCATGGTCCTGTCCTTCCGACTGCTCAGGCTAATTCCTGATGGGGATTTTGAGGGGAGCGAAGGCACCGCGATCAAGTGAAAAAACGGAGGGTCCGCGTAGCGGAAACCGTAGGCGAAGCCGGTTATTTACTTGATCGTACAAGGTGGCGCAGCGACCATTCCCCGTCAAATAAGGAATTGCCGACCAGTCGAAGGCGCGGAAGTAATGAGGTTGCTTGATAGTCGTCGGCCGCTCTCGACGAAAACACGCGCGCTGTTCGTGGTGTCGCCGGCGCCGATCGCGAGCGCAGGGCAGGGGGGACACGCCACACCAAGCCACGGGGCGTTGTCGCTGCCTATGTCGCGGCCCGGCTCGAAAGGATCTCGCCGGCATATTCGGCGCGTCGCTGTCGATCGATCATAAACAGGCGGCCGAAACCGCGGCCCCTTCCCTTCAAATCGCTATCAGCGGGCGCGAACGTCGACGAATGAGCGCTGCCAAATCCGCTTGCGCCCCCCTGGGGAGCATTCGCGGCGGCGTAGCCGTCGCGTCTTCCTATCCGTGCGCTCTGTCGTTTGAGGTTGGTTGTGACCTCTCCGCCATTCCCCCAAAAATCAAAAGCGTCGGCCGTAGGCCGTCTATAGCTGGGGGATGCCGGGTGGGAGGGCGCGCGAAGCGTGCCCGGGCGAGCGAAGCGAGGAGCCGGCGGGGGCGGAGCCCCCAAGAGGCGGTGCTTTCCTTCTTGTTCGTTGGCCCAGTCGGCCCGAAGCTGCGATTTTGGCCAGGTTGAAGAACGAACACTGAACGCTTGATTGATTCTACCAGGACCGTTGCTGACCACCGACCTCGTAGATATCGGCTTCCATGGAGCAATTGTAGCTCTCTGCGATGTTGAACATCTCGGAGAGGAGGCTTTGGATTTCCTCATCAAGGGAAATGCCATCCGGATCGGGGTCATAGGCGACGGTCAGTTTGTAATCACAATTGCCGTTTTTTACCATGGCGTAGTCGCGTTCCAGCATCGCCTCAATCCGCTCCCGAGCGGGTTTTCTACCTCTTCCACGCTTGTTGAAGTTCTCGATAATCAGATGCAGGGCGATGCTGGCAGTGGGCGGCTTTTCCGGCAGTTTGGTCTGTGACGGAATAATGTCGAGCGCCCGATAGACGGTCATTCGTGAGACCTTCAGGTCGCGGGCAACGCGGGCCTTGCTGGCGCCGGCGGCAAGGCGACGGCGGATTTCATCGTCATCGACGTTCTTCTTCCGGCCTTTGTAAACGCCTTCGGCGCGCGCCGCTTCGATCCCGGCGCGCTGACGATCCTTGATGAACTTCAGCTCCATATCGGCGACCATGCCGAGTATGGTGATGACCATTCGCCCCATGTCGCCCGCCGTCGTCACCTCTGGCTCAAGGATGCGCAGCGAAGCTCCCTTTTCATCAAGCTCATGCACCAGGTTCAGGACATCGCGCGTGGAGCGGCCGAGCCGGTCGAGCCGCAGCACGACCAGCTCGTCGCCGGTGTGCATAAACTGCATGATCGTTTCCAGTTCCGTGCGCCCGCTCCGCGAGGCCCCCGATCCGGTCTCGGAACGGATAATTTCGCAACCTGCATTCTTGAGGCGGCCAATCTGGATATCCAGATCCTGGTCCGTGGTGCTGACGCGGGCATATCCGATACGAGCCAAGTGCAAAATCCGTCACATTAGGGTGGCTCTTGCAGTGTATCGTCACATTGAGCGCAAACCCACCCTTTTGTGACAGACGAATGGTGTCACTCGGCCCTATCACTCTGGGGTGTACCCAAATGTTATAGGCCGATCAGCCGCCTCACGCTGCAAGCCGTCCAAAATCAATCCGGTCGTTCAGGTCGAGGTCGAAGCGGCCATAAGGGTTCACATGACTGTAGATCAACGGCGTGAGACCACGATAATCTTCCGGCGTCATCCGCCCCGCCCACTTCGGCTCAACCAGTACGGTCTGAAGCATGCGGGTGTTCACATACACCAGCGACGCTTGCAGGAGGTGTAGCGCCAGAACGGAGATTTCCTGCTCATGGATGCGGTTGGTGGCGATCTCGCCGCCCTTGCCGAAGAACACGAAACCATTAGCGCCGTTCCAGTTCTCAACCACATTCAGCCCTTCGTGGATCTCGCGGCGGAATGCCTCCTGACGCAAATACCGGCATAGGAAGATTGTTTTGACCGCGCGGCCGAGTTCACTCAGCGCCTTGTAGGTCGGGTGCATCACTTCGGCTCTGGCAAACCGGAGCAGGATCGCTTCCGGATCGGCGGTGCGCGATTGCATGGCAGCGGCATATTTGACCATTTCGTCATATTGTTGCTCGATCTCGTCCCAGTCGATCGGGCTGGAGAGGATCGGCAGTAAATTGGAAAGCCGCGTGCGCATGCCGGCTTGGGGAAGGGCCAGTTTCTGGCGTGCCACTGCTTTCAGCCGCGGGGCAAGCTCAAATCCAAGGAGTCGGCAGAACGCAAAGCCGACTGCGCTCTGGCCGTGGCTATCGACGTACTGGCGCTGGATTTCCATGTCGGTGCAATGGCGTAGCACGCCTTCGATCATGGAGGCGACCTCCGAGGAAGAGCACCGCTTGAGCTGGGAATAAACGCAGGTCGCGCGCTTCTCCACATGCCAGTAGATCATGACGCCACGGCCGCCATAGCGGGCGTGCCATTCCGTCATCAGGTTGCGGTCCCACGCGCCGAACTTCGTTGAATCGGACGCGCATGCCGTGCCCGCATCTCCCCATACTGCGGCATTGCGGATTGCCAGTGTCGCGTTTGCTACCCGCGCGCACGCCTCCCTCAGCGCTGGCGCGTGGATGAAACGGCGATGGACATGCAGCAATTCCTCGTAACTGACATCGGGTGTTGCGCCAGCGACCCGCTTGAGCCCGGCGTTCGTGCCCAAGCCATAGAGACACAGCAAAAGACGCTGAGCCAAGGCTGCTTTCGACAGGGTAACCCGCGAGGCCGACGTTTCGAAAGCATCCATCAATCCCGTGTCCAGAGCAGCCTCTTTCAACACGTCCAGCAGTCCGGTCATCGGCCAGCGCTGACCGATCTCGCTTTTGATCGAAGCGAGACCCTTCGGTTCGGGCAAGGGCTTGAACGGTGTAATCGATATCCGGTTGTCGCCGCGCCACAGGAGCCGGACCTTGTCGTTTTGTGGAATATTGGCATTGAGGAGCAACAGTTCCCGTTCAAGCTCCTCCCGGATCGAGGCGCAAAACGCCTGCGCATCTGGCGTCAGGCTGAGGCCGGAATAGTACGCATCTCGCCTGATCTCGAAGTCCTTGGGAAGATCGTCATCGGGATTGCGATAGCGATCCGCCCCGACCACCCAGATTTCTTTGGAGCGGATGCGGTCGCGCAGTTGCGTCAGGACGCAAAGCTCATAGCTGATCCGGTTTACCCGCCCATCGTCATCAATGACGGAACTGCGCCATCGCGCTGGAATCACCTCATCGATCGGAACATCCTGCAATGGCACGAAGCGGCATCCGCCATCCACCTTGCTCCTGATCCAGTCGAGGGCCGCCAGGACCGGCCGCCACACCGCGTTGTTCGACCGGAACTCAAGTACGGAAAGCAGGCTTGGCAGCATGCGCCGGTAATGATTGGCCCAGGAACCACGCATCACCTTGTAGATGCGCCGGTCCAGAGCGCCCTTCGCATGGCTCTCCTTGACGATCGCCGCCAGCTTGGCCTTACCGGCGATCGGGAAAATGACATCGCAGATGCGCCCCGATGGTTCATTGATCGAGGCGCTGGCGATCTCGACCAGCAGGCGCTCCTTTCCATAGACCCGCTCGATGTCTTTCGCGATATCGCCCACCACCTTGCGTTTCGAGCGCGTTCCGATCTTGTGAACGGTTTCGATCAGCAGGTCGATCATCGCGTCAGTGAGTTGCGCCTCCCGCGACATTAGATAAATCGCATAAAGGCCGAGCTGTCGCGCCGGCGCATGCCGGCGCATCTCCGAGGCCTTTTCACCGGCAACGCGGCGAACAATCTGATCGACCCATGGCTTGCCCGTAGCCGTCAGGAGATCATGGGGAAGATCAAGTCTCTGGATAAAGGCGAGTTTCTCGGTCACGTCGAGAATGTTGTCGAGCGTTGCCTGTCCGGCGTCACCCTTCATCCTGTTGAATCCGGGGTTTGAGTAGCAACGGAACAGAAAACCTACATAAGGGGCTTCAAGCATCGTCGATACCTGTGGCACCAGGATCGCGTAGCGGCCTCAACTCGCCGCGCGCCACGATGTCGGGAATGGTGAAGGCATAGCGCCCGAGCATGTTGATGTGCCTGGAACCAAGCGGCGAGAGGCGGGCGACGTCCTCGTCCAGGATCACATGGCCTTCGGCGCGTAGCTGGCTGACCGCCGCGTCGATGTAGATCGTGTTCCAGAGCACGACCAGGTTGACGACGAGCCCGAGCGCGCCGAGCTGATCCTCCTGCCCTTCGCGGTAGCGCTGGCGAAGTTCACCGCGCTTGCCGTGGAATATGGTGCGGGCAAGCAGGTGGCGGCTCTCGCCGCGATTGAGCTGGACCAGGATCCGGCGCCGGTAGGTTTCGTCGTCGATGAACCGCAGCATGTAGAGTGACTTGATGAGGCGGCCAAGCTCCTGAAGGGCACGTGCCAGCCTGGTGGGGCGATCATTGGTCTGAAGGACACGGGTGAGATCGGTCGCGCGCACGACGCCGAGTTTGAGCGATCCGGCCAGTCGAAGGAGATCATCCCAATGTTCGACAATCAGCCTGGTGTTGATCCTATTCGCGGCGAGGTCATCCAGCACGCCATAATCGGCCTTGCCATCGACACGCCAGAACCGCGCGCCGCCAATGTCGGCGATGCGCGGCGAGAACTGGAGCCCGAGCAGGTGAAAAATGCCGAAGATCGTGTCGGTGTAGCCGGCTGTGTCGGTCATGATCTCGCCTGGCCGCAATTCGGTTTCCTGGTCGAGCACGACGGCAAGCAGATAGAGGCTGTCGCGCAACGTGCCGGGCACCGTCAGAGCATTCAGCCCGGAAAAGCGATCAGAAACCAGATTGTACCAGGTGATGCCGCGTTCGCGCCCGAAATAGCGCGGGTTTGGGCCGGCGTGGATCGTGCGGACTGGCACGGTGAAACGCAGTCCATCGGCAGAGGCGACCTCGCCGCTGCCCCAAACGCGGGCCAGTGGTATCCTGTTATGGGCCGCGACCAGCAGCGCGTTGGCTGTGGTCAGCGTCTCGGCGCGGATGAAGTTCTGCTTCACCCAGCTCAACCGTGACCGGCGCAGCGCGGACACCTCGGGACGGACAAGCGGTTCGAATCCGGTATTGGTGGCCTCCGCGACAAGCACCGCGCAGATCGTCGTCGCTATATCCTCGGCGCGTGCATTGCCTTCGCTGGCATGCGTGAACGCCGCCGCGAAACCGGTTCGCGCATGCATCTCCAGGATCAGCTCGGGAAGATCCAGCTGCGGCAAGCGCGCGTCGATTGCCCTATGGAGATCGGTGAGGCTGAGTGGCTCGTCGATCCTGTCGAGCGGTGCGATCGACAGGTCGGCGCCGCTCGCCGTTTTCGTGATGGTCACGGCATCGTTGTCCGGTACGCGCGCCGCTGTCTCGCGGTAGGCGAGATCGAGCCGCGCGGACAGCCTGGCGATCTCCTCGTCGCCAGCGACCGCCACGCCGACCGTGCGGCATACCGTCGGTCGCGCCGCTTCCCAGGCGGCTCCTGTCAGCAGGCCTTTGCGCGGGTCGGCGTAGCGAAGCGAGCGAACAGGAAAGACGTCGCGACGGCGAATGGCGCGGCGTAGCCGGTCGAGCGTACAAAGCCGGTATCCGGTCAGATCGAATGTACCGTCATCACTCTTCAACTGGCGCCCCCACCCCTTGGGGACGAACGATGTTGGTGCCGGTCCACGGCGCTTCTCGCCCCTGTGAACCCTTCGCAAGTGGTCGACCGCGTCGAGCAGCGGCTGTCCTGCGGGCGCGGCTGCAAGATCGAGCGCTGCCAGCATCTTCGGCAGATAGCGCATCGTCCCGGCCTGCCGGCGCAACTCGACAAAATAGCTCTCGTCGTTCGGCCGCGCGAGAAGGTTCACCTGTGCGACGGCGTCGGTCAGCGCTGTCCGATCGACGAGCGCGAACACGGCCGCGCGCACCTGCGCATCGCTGATGCTGTCATCGAGCAGCACAACGCCGGCATCGCGAAGCCGGAGCGATGCGGCATCGAGATCACGCAGCGAACGCATCCGGGCATCCCTGGCGTTGATGCGCGCGTTGGAAAACATTCGGGTCGACACGACGTCGAACAGGTCGATGACATCGTCGCTGGCCGACGCTTCGAGGGTGCGGATGAACGCGACGAGGGTGGCAGCGCGCCGATCGTCGGGGAGTCGGGCCACGGCCTGCGCCCGCGCCGCACCGGCAAATCGCGCCAATGCGACCGCCTTGCCGGGTGGCACCCGATCAAGTTCGGGCAAGCCCGCTGTGAACGTGCGGATTTCGGTAAGGCGATCAACGGCGCGGCTGATCTCGGGGCCGCTTTGCAGGTATGGACCGTCACGCAGTCGATCGAGCGGGCTTTGCCGCCCGTCGCCAATAACGGCGACCAGCGTGTCGAGCCGGGCGCGTTGCTCCGACGTCAGCCTGTCGATGAGACGGCGATGAACGTGCGTGGCGACCCGTGTGCGGACTCGTGCGATATCGCGCTCGAGGACGGACAGCCCTGGCAACAGCACCTTGCATTCAATCAGCCACGTCGCCGCTGCATCGAAGAGCGCCGATGGCCGATCGGTGCCCGTCCAACACAGCGCGTACAGGAAACGATGCAATCGGAACGCGATGCGTGGATCGGAGAAAACTTGGTAGCCATAATGGTCGCGGATGCGCGGGCCGTGCCGCCATCGTCCCTTGGTCGCGCAATATTGCGCCATCCGTTCGCACGGCTCGTCGATCGCCAACTGGCTGCCTGCGAACCGCGTGACCGACGCCGGTGTCTGTGCCGGATCTTCGAGAAAGGTGCCGAGCAGCCGCAAAGAGCCAAGCTGTACCGCTACGCCGAGCCTGTTGTGATCGCCGCGGTGCGCGCCGATGAACGTCCGGTCTGCATCGTCGAGATAAAAATGGCGCGCCAACTGCTCCGATGTAGGATCGCCGACGAAGCGACCATAGCGCAGGGCCTGCTCGTCCGAGAGAAAGCTGACCGGCACTGCTCGGCCTATGCTGCTATTTTAGGCTGAACCCCGCGCTTGCCCAGCAATTCGCTGGCCCGCTCTCGCGGCTGACCTTTCGCATCGACATAGGCATAAAGCGTCGACACTGATACGCCGAGTTGGACCGCAACATCGCGTGCGGCATTGTCGCGATCCGCCATCAGCGCCATCGCGGCCTTCAGCTTCTGCTTCGTCATGACCCGCGGCCGACCACCTGCACGGCCTCGCGCCCTGGCCGCGGCCAGCCCCGCCATTGTGCGCTCATGGGTCAGATCGCGCTCGAACTCGGCCAGGGTCGCGAAAATACCGAACACCAACCGGCCCGTAACGGTCGTCGTGTCGATATCGCCGGTCAGCACCTTAAGGCCGATCCCGCGCTTCTGCAGATCGCCGACCAGCCCAACGACGTGGGGTAGCGACCGTCCGATCCGGTCGAGCTTCCAGACTACGAGGGTGTCGCCATCACGCATGATGTCGAGTGCCTTGTCGAGCCCGGCCCGTTCGGTCGCACGGCCCGAGCACACGTCGTCGAACACCCGGCCGCATCCGGCACGATCCAGCGCATCGCGTTGCAGATCGAGATTTTGCTCGCCTGTCGACACCCGCATATATCCGATCAGCATCGACGTCCGCTCCTTCTTTCATTAATCTATCGAAGGATGGGTTTACCGGCTATAGGTTTCTGGATGGGTAGATGTGAGATTGAGGGTCATCCAGCGGTCCGATCGTAACCGCCGGCCCGCTTCGCATCAAACCGGGGTTTATTGGAAAAACCAGACGGCCGCTTCCGCCCCAATTGCGGACGTCGCGGAAAGCGATAGCTTCGAGCCCATGAGCGAGTATCGGGACAGCAGCACGCTAGGTGGAAAGATCGGCTGCGGTATGGCGGCCTTTGTCGGTGTTCCCCTCATCGGGGTCGTCTTCATCGTGAGTTCGCTCGGCGACTGTGCGCCAGATGCCGAATGCCACAGAGGCTTAGACTGGCCGCTGCTAGGTGGGGCAATCGCGATAGCCGCAGCGGTTGGTTTGGGTGTTCGGTCGCTAACAAATTGGATCAAGGGGCGTCGGAGGGACGGCAGCTAACCACCACTTCGCGCCCTTCCGGAATGGCCCGCGGCCTTGAGGCGTGCTGCCTTATGTAGGTTTTCTGTTCCGTTGCTACTCAACCCCCAATCCGGTCGAGCTGTCCGGATCGGCAAGCGAGGCTTCCAATAACGCCACCGCATCTGACGAAAGCCGATCACTGGTTCCGATCAGCCAGGTGTCCAGATAATCTTGCCGTTGTGAGCGAACGACACGTTCAAGCTCCTTGCGCGACGGCCCATAAATACGCCGGTCCCGGCACCACAGGAAAACATGCTCAAGCATGGCATTGATCGACTGGCCGCCCGGGCACAGCTCGCCAGCAATCCATTCCGTCAATTGCGCGCGATCCACCCGCTTCATGCGGTGATATCCAAGATGGATCAGGATCTCCGCACAATGCCGTCGTGCTGTCCGACTGGAAAAGTCATAACCGGCTATCTCGCCAGCCTCGACACCGAGTTGCTCGGCCAGATACGAGAGGCCATCGGTAGGGATTGAGCCGGGATCGATCGCGAAAAACCCCAGGGAAGCGAAGAATTTCAGCTGCGCGGCGAGGCCAAGGCGCGTCAGGGCCGGCTTCGAATTTACAAAATCAATATCGGCAAAGCTCAGGCTCCATCGTCCGATCAAATCCCCGCCCGGAATACTCCGATCCATCAACCCACTCCCTATGATGGAGCGAACTGTCCTCTTCTATGATTTCCATCGTCAATACCGAATGCCACGTTCCCAAAACGTTCTCCGACTTGGCCAAAATCGCAGCTTGGGGCCGACTGGGCCTCGTTGCGTCGCCAGTGCAATCGAGGAGCCCCCTATGAAATCAAGGATGCCAAAAGTTATCCACAGGCCAGTCTCGCGCGCGTAGTGTTATATATGGGTTATGATTCTGTGTTACGGCGCGATTTTCGGCGCGTAACTGCCTGAAACTACTCGGTAAATCGGACGCGCCGGTAACTGAAACCCCGAACTCCGGTAACTGATACCCCGAACTTCGGTAACTGAAACCCCGAATCCTCGCCCTGGGTAACTGAAACCCCGAATCTCACGCTGCGGTAACTGAAACCCCGAATCCTCGCCCTGGGTAACTGAAACCCCGAATCTCACGCTGCGGTAACTGAAACCCCGAATCCGGCGCGTGGGTAACTGATACCCCGAACTGGTAACTGAAACCCCGAACCTTGACAGACGGTAACTGATACCCCGAAGATGCCTAGCATGGATATTGAGGCACCCGTTCGCGACCCGCTCATTCCGGAGCGGCATCCCCAGCAGGAACTGTTCATCTGCGACGTGGGGGATGCCGTTCTAAAGGACGTGATGCCGCAAATGGAGCATCCCTTCTACTCGCTCTCAAAAAAGCCGGAGACCTCCATTCGGCGTTACGAGCATAACGGACAGTGGCTCGAAGTTACGCCGAGCGTGAAGGGCTTGGCGACGATCTACGATAAAGACATCCTGATCTACTGCATTTCGCAGATCATGGCGAAGCTCAAAGCCAACCTACCTGTCTCAAAGCGGGTTAAGCTCAACAGCCGCGATCTACTCGTCTTCACGAACCGGGGCACCTCGGGGAAGGACTACGAGGCGCTGCGTGAGGCTATCGAGCGGCTACGTGGCACCACCATCTCGACCAACATCAAGACCGGCGACGAGATCCAGACCGACATATTCGGCCTGATCGACACGGCCTCGATCCGCTACAAGAACGGCCTCGATGGGCGTCTGATGGGATGCGAAATCACGCTTTCGGATTGGGTGTTCAACGCAATTCGGCACAATGAGGTGCTGACCCTTCACCGAGACTATTTCAGGCTGCGGAAGCCCCTTGAGCGTCGGATATACGAGCTGGCCCGCAAGCACTGCGGGCAGCAACCCTCCTGGCGCATCGGGCTAGATACGTTGCTGAAGAAGTCCGGCGCGCAAAGCCCGCTTAAGCGGTTTCGGCAGATGGTTCGGGAGTTGGCCGAGAGCAACCATCTACCTGACTACCTCGTTGAGTTCGACCTTGAGGCGGACATGGTGACGTTCACGAACCGCGGAACGATGAAGGCCGCGCTTGCGGCTCCCGCTGCTGAGCCCTGGACGGGCGCGCTCGATGGCGACATCTACGGCGACGCCCGAAATGTCGCGCCGGGATGGGACGTGCACTATCTCGAACGGGAGTGGCGCAACTGGCTTGGCGAGAATGAAATCGCGCCGAAGCACGCCGAACGGCACTTCCTCAAATTCTGTCAGAGCTGGTTCGAGAAGCGGGGTCGGCCGAGTTGATCGCGCTGCTTCGCGGCGCGCGCGACTGACGCCGGCCGTTTCGCAAATATCCTAAGTTTCGCGACACGGGGGCAGGGGACCGACTTTCCGGCGCTGGCGCTGTCGCGAAAGTCTGTTGCAAAACCTTCGCGTTTCGATGCACATTCGCGACATGCTTGTTGGCTATGCGCGCGTCTCGACTGACGATCAGGATCTGCGGCTGCAACGCGCCGCGTTGAAGGAGGGGGCATCGCAGAATCTGGTCGTAAACGTACGCTAAGCCTCTGATTGGCGGTTTTGCGTGCGTAATGGTCGAAACCCGTCCAGTGGCAATTTCATGTCAGCCCATAGATAATCACCCGTCAGACTGATGTGCTCCCAGCCTAGCGGCGCGGCGTGGCTGAGCAGCGTATCGTCTATGGCGCGACCCCTTTGGCGGAGATGGTCGGCAGCCCTGCCAAGATAGACGGTATTCCATAGGATGATTGCCGCCGATACGAGGTTCAGGCCTGATGAGGGCATAGCGTGGATGGTACGCCAGACAACGCTAAGGGAGAACGATGCCAGAACGGTGGTATGAGGGCGGTCAACGCCGGAGGTCGATCAGCCCCAGTTGATCCCACATCCACGTAAAATCATAGGTAGCCATCGGATCGCCAGGCCCGGATTTTGCCGCGCCATTCTCTATATATTTGAGCCAGTCGGCCACTTTCGGTCGGCCCGCCTTCGTGCGGGCCAGAGCGCGTGGCGTCTTGTGCCCGAGGGCCGGCACCGCTTCATCAAGCGTTTTGGTATATTCGCGTGTCAGCATCTGATGAACGATGCGTTCCATTTCGTTCGGCGGGATATCGAGCGGCTCTTCCTGCGGAGCGCGGGCGGCATCATCGGCCATGAACTGGGCCAGAGTCCGGATTTCGGTCATAGGTGTGCTCACGCAATCACCAAGCCATTCGCTCATCTGCGCAATCGCCTGTTCAGCGCGGGCGGCGCTGTTGACCTCAACGATCAGTTTGCGTCCAGCCAACTCGACATTGGCAAAAACGGGTGTGCCGTCCTCCATGGTTGTCACAAAAGCCTGCCCGCCTTTGGTCGTTCCTGGTGTCCTCTTCTTCGTCACCGGCGCCAGCCAGTTCCAGAACGTGTCGCTCGCAGGTTCCAGCCATTGAGCCGCGTTCAGCCTGCGAACCACGCTTTTGCCGATCACGCCCTTTGCCAGCGGAAAAACGATACGGTGGAACACAAGGTCATCACCGTCGGCGTTGACCATATCCGGCGAGCTGCCGGGAATGGCCTTACCCAGACAGTCGAGCAGCCACATGTTCGTGAACATCGGCCCCGATGCCCGCAAGAGCGCGTCCTTGTCTAGGGGATCCAATCCGACAGTGCCCTGTGCATCGTCCACAAGTCGGGAAAATGCGTCGATTACGCGCACGGCGCCATCTGCGCTGAACGGCAGAAGTGCCCCGGAAATGCCGTGCCGACCGTTCACGTCAACAATTCTTGCGGCGATTTTGTCCCAGTTGACGAGGGTCTGGGTCGCACCGTGTTCCCGCACCCTCACCGGGGCAACGTCGCGCAGCAGATCGCGCAAGGTCATCGATTGGCCGGGAACCACTTCGCTGACTTCATAGAGCGACATGACCGTATCGCGTAGTGCGTGCATATAGGCTTTGTTCGGCGCCTTTTCGTTCCAGCCCCGGCGCTTGAGATAGTCATCGATCAGATTGCCACCGTCAGGTTCCAGTTCCTGCGTCAGCAGATCTTCAAAGGAACAGCCCCATAGCGGCCCTTGCCAGTGATCACCGATGATTTCGAATATGGCATCTGGCTCGAGTCCGGTTGCTTCGCACGCTGGGCCAAGATGCGCGGACAGCATTTCAACCATCGCTTCATCCCATGGCGCCCGTTCCGCATATTTCATCAGGCCCGAAAGATCGTGAACCGATTTTGATCTGGACATTCAGGCGGGCCTTTCCACGCCAAGGCGGCGCATTTCTCGATATATGGTTGATCGGCCGATGCCGAGTTGCCGTGCCGCTTCTGTTGGCGAGATACTCGCTTCGACCAGTTTAATGGCGGCATGGACCTTGCTCATGTCGAGCGGCTGACGGCCAGGTAACTTGCCCCTGGCACGGGCGGCGGCGATGCCATCCTTGGTGCGTTCGGAAATCAGCCGTCGTTCAAAATGGGCGATGGCCCCGAACACATGGAAGATCAGTTCGCCGGCGGCCGATGAAGTGTCGATTTTCTCTTCAAGGCTTAGCAGCGCCACGCCTTGGGCGTGCAGCTTCTCAACCGTGACAAGTAATTCGGCCAGCGATCGCCCGAGCCGATCGAGGCGAACCACGGCTAATGTGTCACCCTTACGGGCGTAGGCGAGCAGGTCGGCCAAACCGGGACGATCCATGCTCTTGCCCGACATAACGTCGGTGAACACTTTAATGGCGCCAGCCTTCTCCAGACGCATGGTCTGCCCTGCCACGTCCTGGTCGCCGGTGCTCACACGAGCATAGCCCAGAATACCGCCCATGCCCTGTGTCTCCCAAACGGCCGTTCTGTGGACGCTGTGAAGGGCAAGCGTTTCGCCCCTACATATCCGTCCACATACTATGTCTCTTTACTCGTCGCTGTCCATAGGCCCAGATGACCTTTTGTGGACGGGAATCGGCATGGTGAAGCGCAAACATCAACTCCTGACCGAGAGTGAGCGCGATCAAATCCTCGCCATCCCGACCGACCGCGACCATTTGGCCCGCCTCTACTCGTTCGAGCCATCTGACATCGACATTATCGGCGCGCGCCGCGAGCGGCGGAACCGATTAGGCGTGGCGCTGCAACTGGCGTTGCTGCGGCATCCCGGCACGACTCTTGCGCAGATCATCCGGGACAAGGGAGCGATACCCCACCATCTTGCGGCCTTTGTGGCGGAGCAGCTCGGCCTGTGCGTAACAGACCTCGCCGATTACGCGGCGCGCGACCAA
Organism: Sphingomonas sp. FARSPH; assembly: GCF_003355005.1. Classification (NCBI taxonomy): domain Bacteria; kingdom Pseudomonadati; phylum Pseudomonadota; class Alphaproteobacteria; order Sphingomonadales; family Sphingomonadaceae; genus Sphingomonas; species Sphingomonas sp. FARSPH. The sequence continues at coordinate 50,590 of NZ_CP029988.1, forward strand.
ACAATGACGGACCATGCCCGGGAACTGGCGGAGCACCTTAATCTACGTGGGCCGACCCGCACTGATATTCCGTTCATGATTGAGGCGGCGGCGAAAACGGCCTGGGCGACCGATAAGGGGATGACGATCGCGAACGGTGTCGTCACCGCCCTTCGCGAGGCCCGGATTCTACTGCCCTCCATTTCTACCATCGAACGCGTCAGCATCGCGGGACGAGCGCGTGCCCGCAAACAAGCGGCCTCCGCCCTGATCGCTGATCTCAGCGTTGAACAGGTCCACGCCCTCGAGCAACTCTTTGACGAGACTGGCGCTGGTGGTGTGAGCCAACTCACCTTGCTAAAGACGATCCCCGTTGCGGCCAAGCCCGATCACATCCGCCAGATTCTCGACCGTTTGAGACGCGTGCGGGTGATCGGCATTTGCCCGGACATCGCTGGGCGCATCCATGCGGACCGGTTCCACCAATATGTCAGGGAAGGCCGAGCATCGCCTGCCTATATGATAGAGCGCTATACGCCGTCCCGGCGCCGTGCCACTCTGGTCGCGTTCCTGCTCGACCTTGAAGAGCGACTTACGGACAGCGCCCTGGAAATGGCAGACAAGCTGATCGGCGGGATATTCACCCGCGCAAGGAACTCCCAGGCGCGCAGCTATGCTACCACGTCGAAGAATGTAGCACGGCTGATGCTGATCTTTCGCAGTACGATCGATGCTCTCACCGATGCGCTCGATACCGGCGAGGATCCGATGGAGGCCCTGGATGCATCGGTCGGGTGGACAACCCTCATGAGGGTCAGGCCAGAAGTGGCAACTATCGCAGAAACCGCCAGCCTCGATCCGCTGACGGTCGCGGCCGATCGCTATGCGACGTTGCGCAAGTTCGCGCCCGATTTGCTGGAAACACTCGAGTTCAGGGCCGGCAAGGGTAGTACGAAAACGACCGCCGCCATCGAAGTGCTCCGCGTGCTTAACAGGTCGGGCAAGCGCGATCTGCCTGCTGACGCTCCCATGCCCTTCCGCAAGGAATGGCGGAAGATCGTGGTTAGCGATGACGGCAAGGTCAACCGGCGACTCTGGGAGATCGCGACGATCGCGCACCTGCGCAACAAATTGCGCTCCGGAGATGTCTGGGTTGAACGATCGGCGGGATATCGTCGGTTCGACAGCTATCTGCTCAGCGAGCCAAAGGCGAAACCGGTCGTGTCCGCGCTCGGCCTGCCCTTGTCGGCGGACGAATGGCTGGCACAGCGGGGCCACGAACTGGATCGGCGCTTGAAGAAGTTTGCCCAGCATCTGAAGCGCGACGCCCTGGACGATGTACGGTTCCGGGACGACCGCCTCCAGATATCGCCGGTTCGCACGATCACGACGCCTGACGCCGAGGAACTAGCCCACCGGCTCGATGCGATGATGCCGCGCATCCGCATCACGGAATTGCTTCATGAGGTGGCGCAGGAAACAGGATTCCTCGCGGCGTTCACCAATCTGCGCACCGGTGAGCGCTGTCCTAACGAAAACGCGCTGCTCGCGACCATCCTTGCCGATGCCACCAATCTCGGCCTCTCGCGCATGGCCGCCGCGAGCCAAGGCGTCACACGCGATCAACTCCTGTGGACCCATGACGCCTATATCCGCGATGACAGCTATCGCGCAGCGCTGGCCGTCCTCATCAACGCCCAGCACCGCATGCCATTCTCGCGGGTCTGGGGCGACGGCACCACCTCAAGCTCCGATGGACAGTTCTTCCGGGGAGCCAAGCGCGGTGCGTCGGGCGGCGACATCAACGCGCGCTACGGCGTCGACCACGGCTTCAGCTTCTACACGCATGTCTCCGATCAGCGCGCCCCCTACCATGTCAACGTGATCTCGGCCGCGACGCATGAGGCCCCCTATGTGCTCGATGGCCTGACCAATCACGGCACCGATCTCAAAATCGCCGAGCATTATACTGACACCGGCGGGGCCACCGATCATGTCTTCGCCCTTTGCGCCATGCTGGGATTTCGCTTCTGCCCGCGCCTGCGCGATTTTCCCGACAGGCGCCTCGCGCCGATTGCCCCGGCAGCAACCTATCCCTTCATCACGCCGCTGTTGGGCAAACGCATCCGTACCGACATTATTCGTGAGCAATGGGATGACGTGCTGCGGCTCGTAGGCTCGATCAAGGCCGGCCACGTTGCACCCTCGGTCATGTTGCGAAAGCTCGCGGCCTATGAGCGACAGAACCAGCTCGACGTGGCGCTACAGGAAATAGGCAAGGTCGAACGGACCCTGTTCATGCTGGACTGGCTTGAAAACCCTGATTTGCGCCGGCGTTGCCAGGCCGGTCTCAACAACAGCGAACAACGACATGTCCTGACGCAGGCGATCTACACTTTCCGTCAGGGGCGCATCATCGATCGCAGCCATGAGGCCCAGCAATATAGGGCATCCGGCCTCAACCTGGTGATCGCCGCCATTGTCTATTGGAACGCGACTTACATGGACGCCGCCGTCCAGCATCTGCGAGCGGCCTCGGCCGCGGTGCCCGACGATCTCCTTGCCCATACCTCCCCGGTGGGCTGGGAACATATCGCCTTTTCCGGTGACTTTCTCTGGGATAGAGCGGCGGCATCCGCTGGCCGTAAAGCGCTCAACCTGACGCAAGATATCCGCGTCGCGTAGTTGTTCGCTGGCTGTTCTTCCTTAGCGTTGTCTGGCGTACCATCCACGCTATGCCCTCAAAGACAGCGTCAGCGAGGTTGCGCGACAGCTCGGTGTGTCGCGCCCTACCCTGCGCCGGTTTCGCGCGCGCATGACGCAGGGCGATGTGTAACCTCTATGCGTTGATCAAAGGCCATGAAGCGCCCGCTCGATTGACTCTTGCGGGTAATGAGAACATTTAGAGAACATGATTAGTTCAAGAATGTTCTCAAATGTATGGAAAGCTCCAAAAACCGCGAGATCGCCACGCTGCGCGATCGAATCGCCACGATCGAATCGAACGGCCGCCGCGCGCATGGCGTGCTTCCCTTTGGCATCGACCCGCTCGACCGCAAGGTTCCCGGTGGCGGGCTCGCACTGGGGGCGCTGCACGAGGTAGCGGGCGGCTACACTGACTGCTCCATCATGGGAGAAGGTGTGCTGTCACAAAAATGGGACATGTCCCGTCTTCCGGGACTAATCCAAAAAAAAGTTGCAATCCTCTCGCAATAAGCGTAGAGGCCCCCTTGCCGAGAAGAGTTCGTGGGTTGGTATCCCCACGCTCGCATTTTTGCGGGATCTGTATCCATCGTCCGTTCGACCGCAGGTCGCAGGGCGACCAGATATTCACCCACGGCGCCCTTTTGACCAACCAGGTCAACGGTGCGCGGGTGGACTTTTCGGGCTCCTTCTCGCCGCGCCGTGACCAGACAGATGAGCGCGCGTTTGCACCAGAAATCCCGAGCGCCTGCGCTCATCCCAAATCCGGTTGAGACCGATCAGCAGCCTATGTGGCGCCGTTCGGCTTCGCTTCCCCTTCATTCATCAGCGAGCCTCCGCTTCATCTGTAGCGGACGGCCAGGAGTTCCTATGCCCTCAACACTTTCCCGCCGCCTATTCCGGGCGACTCTGCCTCTTGCCGCGCTCTTCGCGCTGGCCGCGTGCGGAAGCGGGTCGGATGCGGACGGGGGCGACGGCGCGTGGGGTGCCGGACCACCGCCGCTCGTGGTGGCCATGACCGTCAAGGCACAGTCCATTCCCAACATCGTCGAACTGCCCGGCCGTATCGAAGCGGTGCGCACGGCGGAGGTTCGCGCACGCTCAGACGGCATTATCGAGCGCCGCCTCTATCAGGAAGGCACCGATGTGGTGGAGGGAGCGCCCCTGTTTCGCATCGATCCGCGCGACCTCAATGCCCAGGTGGATCAGGCGCGGGCGACGCTGCGCCGCGCCGAGGCCGCGCGCACCAATGCCCAGCAGATCGTTCGCCGCTATGCCCCGCTCGTCGCAGATCGGTCGGTCAGCGCGCTGGAGTTCGACCAGGCACAAGCGACCTTGCGGCAGGAAGACGCCAATGTCGCGGACGCACGGGCGGCCCTTGCGCGGGCGCAGCTCCAGCAGAGCTACACCATCGTGCGTGCGCCGATCGCCGGGCGCGTCGGTCGCGCGCAGGTAACGGAAGGCGCATTGGTCAGCGCCTCATCGGCGACACCGCTTGCCACGGTTGAACAGCTTGCGCCGGTCTATGCCGTGTTCACGCAGTCCAGTGCCGCTGCTCTCGACCTCATCCAGGCGCAGCGTTCGGGTTCCCTCGATGTGCCGGCTCTGTCGCAGATCGAAGTACGTTTGATCCTCGCCAACGGGCAGGACTATGCCGTTGCGGGAAAGCTGGATTTCTCGGACCAGACCGTTGATTCGACGACCGGTAGCCAGACCCTGCGCGCGGTTTTCCCAAATCCTGAGCGGCTGCTGCTGCCCGGACAGTTTGTGCGCGGCAGGCTGAGCATTGGAACGGCACCCAGCGGCATCATGATCCCCGCGAAGGCGGTGCAGATGGGAGAAAGGAACGCCACGGTTTCAGTGGTCGGTCGCGACTCAACCGTAGAAGCACGCAGCGTTCAGCTCGGCGCGCAGGTTGGTGGAAACTGGATCGTCCGCTCCGGCCTCAAGCCCGGCGACCGCGTGATCGTCGAGGGCTGGCAGAAGGCGCAGCCAGGTCAAAAGGTGCAGGTGCGCGGCGACGCTGCCCCCGCTCAGACGAAGGGCGGGCGCTGAGATCATGGACAGCTATTTCGTACACAAGCCCGCCGTCGCGTGGGTCATCGCCCTGTTCATCGCGCTGTTCGGAACGATGGCGCTCATCAACCTGCCGATCGAGCAATATCCGGCGGTCGCGCCGCCGTCTCTGACACTCAGCTACACCTATAACGGTGCCGACGCCGAGACGATGGACAAGAATGTCACCGCCGTCGTCGAGCGCGAAATGAACGGCGTGCCCAATTTCCTCTATATGTCGTCGACCAGCCGCGCCAACGGCACCGGCGAGATCGTGGTCACTTTCACCTCCGGCACTGATCTCGATGTCGCGCGAACGCAGGTGCAGGATCGTCTCAACCGCGCCGAACCCCGCCTGCCTGAGGATGTGCGTCGTCTGGGCATCCAGATTGCCGACAATGCTTCGGGCTTCCTCGAAGTCATCGTCCTCAAGTCCCGTACCGGCGCGACGTCGCCGCTGGACCTGGGGGATTTCGCATCGACCAAGGTGGTCAACGAACTGCGCCGCGTGCCGGGCGTGGGCAACGTCTCGCTCTTCTCCTCGGAGAAGGCGATGCGGGTCTGGCTCGATCCGGAGAAGCTGGCCGGATACAGCCTGTCGGCGTCCGATGCGCTCGCAGCCGTTCAGGAGCAGAACAGCCAGACCGCCGGCGGCGGTCTCGCGGAACAGCCTCTCGCGCCCGGCTCGTCTTTCAATGCGCGCATTGTGACCCAGAACCGCTTCACCACTGCGGAGCAGTTCCGCGATATCATCGTGCGCGCCAATCCTGATGGATCGACGGTCCGGCTCGGCGACGTCGCGCGCGTCGAACTCGCCGCCGACAATTATAATTTCAAATCGACGCTCGACGGCAAGGAAGTCGCGGGGCTTGCCGTCCAGCTCAGTTCCGGGTCCAACGCCATCGCGACCAAGAACGCGCTTTCCGCGCGGATGACAGAGCTGGAGCGCAGCTTTCCGAAGGACATCACCTGGGCGGTGTCCTACGACACCACGCCGTTCATCCAGGCCTCGATCGACAATGTGATCCAAACGCTGGTCGAGGCGATGCTGCTGGTGTTCCTCGTCATGTTCCTGTTCCTCCAGAGCTGGCGCGCGACGGTGATCCCGGCGCTTGTGGTTCCGATCGCGCTGCTTGGCGGCTGTCTCGGTCTCTGGGCCTTCGGCTTCTCCATCAACCAGCTTTCGCTGTTCGCGATGGTCGTGGCGATCGGCATCCTTGTCGATGACGCCATCGTCGTCGTCGAGAATGTCGAACGCATCATGGCCGAAGAAGGCCTGTCTCCCGCCAGAGCCACGATCAAGGCCATGGGCCAGATTCGCGGTGCGATCATCGGCATTACCGCTGTGCTCATCGCCGTGTTCCTGCCGATGGCGTTCTTCCCCGGCTCCACCGGCGGCATCTACCGCCAGTTCTCGGTGACGCTGGCGGTGTCGATCTTCTTCTCGGCGTTGCTTGCATTGACGCTGACCCCGGCGCTCTGTGCCACTCTCCTCAAACCGCACACCCATAAGCCGGGTCATACGCCTGAGCCGCGATCCGGCTGGCGGGGATGGCCACAGCGCTTCTTCAATGGTTTCAACGATCGCTTCACCCGTTCGACTGATCGCTATGCAGGCGGGGTCGCTGCCATGCTGTCGCGGCCGCTGCGCTGGCTCGCTGTGTTCGTCGCCGTGGTCGGCGTGACCTGGCTGCTGTTCGCGCGCCTGCCGGGCGGCTTCCTTCCCGAGGAAGATCAGGGCTATTTCGTGATCAACTATGATGCCCCGCCAGCGGCGACGATGGCGCAGACCGAAGCGGCAGTGAAAGCCGTTGAAACCGAGTTCGCGAAGCTTCCCCAGTCGCAGGAGATTTTCTCCGTCATCGGTTTCAACTTCTTTGGCCAGGGTCAGACGGCAGGCCTTTCCTGGGCGATGCTCAAGCCCTTTGACGAACGCAAGGGCAAGGACCTGTCGGTCGATTCCGCCATTGGCGCCGTGTTTGGCGCGGCGGCGAATGTTCCGGGCGCGAATATCTTCGCGATCAATCCGCCGGCGATCGACTCGCTTGGCAACGCCACCGGCTTCACGATGAAGATCGAGGATCGCGGCGGCAACGACCCGGCAGGGCTTCAGGCGGCGTTGGGCGCCATCCTCGGTGCGGCGTCGCAGAATCCGAAGCTGGCGGGTGTCCGTCCTGAGGGGCAACCGCCTTCGCCGCAACTCTATGTCGACATCGACCGTGTCCAGGCGCGCGCGCTCGGCCTCTCGATCGCCGACGTCAACGCCACGCTCTCGATCGCGTTCGGATCGGCCTATGCCAACGACTTTTCCAACGAGGGCAATGTCCAGCGTGTCTATCTGCAAGCCGACGCGCCGCAGCGGATGACCGAGGATGATGTGCTCAACCTGCGGGTGCGCGGCAGCAGCGGCCAGATGGTGCCCTTTTCGGCCTTCACCAAGGTCCACTGGATGCAGGGGGCAACCCAGTTGCAGCGCTATAATGGCTATCCGTCGCTGACCATCTCCGGCCAGGCGGCGCCGGGCGAGTCCTCCGGGACCGCGCTCAAGGAGATGGAGAAGATCGCTGACCAGATCCTCAAGGGCAGTCAGTCCTATGAATGGACCGGAACAGCCTTCGAGGAGAAGCAGGCGGGCGGCCAGATCGGCCTGCTGCTTGGGCTGTCGCTGATCGTCGTCTTCCTCCTGCTGGTCGGGCTTTACAACAGTTGGGCGATCCCGCTTTCGGTCCTGCTGGTGGTGCCGTTCGGTGTTCTCGGCGCGGTGCTGTTCACCATGTTGCGCGGCCTCTCGGCAGACGTCTATTTCAACATCGGCCTTATCACGATCATCGGCCTGGCCGCCAAGAATGCGATCCTCGTGGTCGAATTCGCGATCGAGGACGAGGTTGGCGACCGCACGCCGCTCCAAGCGACGCTGGAGGCCGCGCGGCAACGTCTGCGTCCGATCCTGATGACCAGTCTGGCGTTCATTCTCGGCATGGTGCCGCTGGTGATCGCCGGTGGGGCCGGGTCGGCCAGCCGTCATGCCGTCGGCACCGGTGTGATGGGCGGCATGATCGCGGCGACCGCTTTCGGCATATTCTTCACGCCGCTCTTCTACTTCGCGGCGCGCAAATGGCTGTCGCGCGCGTCTGTTCATCACGCCAGCGATGCGGAGGAACCGAAACCCTTGCCGCCAACCGCCACACCTGATGAGGGAGGAACGGCTCATGCATAAGCTTCTTTGTCTCGGCCTGACGACCGCCCTTGCCGGGTGCAGTCTCGCGCCTGCCTACCGTCAGCCGGTCGCTCCCATCTCCGCGTCTTTCCCCGCCACGCAGCCAGCCAGCCAGGTGTCTGCGGATATCGGATGGCGCGAATATTTCGCCGATCCACGGTTACAGGCCTATATCGCCGCCGCGCTCGCGAATAACCGTGATCTTGCCCAGTCGGTCGCAAGGGTTGCGCAGGCGCGGGCGCAATACCGGATACAGGATGCAGAGCGTTTGCCGCAGTTGAACGTGCAGGCCGGCGCATCGCGGACTCACCAGCCGTTGAATGCCTTGGGCATGGGCAGCGCGTTGCCAGGCGGCGGCCAGCCGGACAGTCCGACCACGATCAGCTTCAATCAATATTCGCTTGGCGTCCAGGTGCCGAGTTTCGAACTCGATTTCTGGGGTCGGGTGCGCAACCTTTCAGAAGCCCAACGTCACGAGTATCTGGCGACGGTAGAAGGCGAGCGTGCCTTCCGCTTGTCTCTGATCGGTCAGGTTGCCGCGACCTACCTGCAAATTCGGGCAGGCGAGGAACAGATCGTTCTTGCCGGACGCGCGGTCGTCAGCCGGCAGGAGGGGCTGGATATCGCGCGGCGGCGCATGGATGCCGGTGTCACGTCCACGGTCGACTATGACCAGGCCAGGCTGCTTGTCACGCAAGTGGAAACCGAACTGGCGGAGTTGCGCCGCACCACCGCTCAGAACGAAAATCTGCTGACGGTGCTGATCGGCGGGCCAGTTACCGAGGCGCTCCCTGCGTCCCGTCCGCTTGGCGAACAGGGCAACCTCACGGCGATCGAGCCGGGCCTGCCGTCGTCCCTGCTCGCCAACCGGCCCGATATTCTTCAGGCCGAACAGCAGTTGCGCGCTGCAAACGCCAATATCGGCGCGGCGCGTGCGGCCTTCCTGCCGTCGATCTCGCTGACGGGGCTGGCAGGGTTTATATCGCCCGCTCTCGATGATCTGACCAACAGCGGTTCCCGGCAATATCAGGTAAGTGGCGCGGCGTTGCTGCCGATCTTCGACTGGGGCCGGCGTAACGCCCAACTCCGCCTCAGCCGGGCGCGGGCCGACGAACTCGTCGCCGCTTATCAGCGCGCGGCACAGGGCGCGTTCCGGGAGGTCGCCGATGCGCTGGTTGGCAGGCAGCTTTATGCCGAGCAGATCGCCGCACAGGCCAGCGCGGTCGAGGCGCAGCGACGCCTCGCGCAGACCGCCCGAAAGCGCTATGACAACGGCATCTCGATCTATCTCGAAGTCCTCGATGCCGAGCGCAGCCTGTTCGCGGCCGAACAGCAATTGCTGGCCTTACGCAGCGCTGAATTGCAGAATGGGGTATCGCTCTATGTCGCGCTTGGCGGCGGTCTGCGGGAACGCTCGCCGATAACGGCGGGCGGTGAGCCGGCAGCAAGCGAAGGTGTGTTTCCATGACCGTTTCCGCAAAGGCTGCTGAGGATATACTGTGCGTCGAAGGGGAATGTCTGTCGGCGGACGCGGTGGACGGTCTGTGTGCGCCGCGTCGTCCGGTCCGGCTCGTCGATTGTGATCTCGATGGGTTGGACCTCTCACGGCGTGATCTGACGGGTTGGACGTTCGAGCGATGCAGCATGCGAAACGGACGTTTCGACGGAGCCATGCTTGAACGGACGGTCTGGAAGTCCTGCCGCGCACCGATAGCCTCTTTCGTTGGTGTTGATCTGTCGGATGCACAATTTCTATCGAGCGATTTCAACAATAGCATTTTCCGACGCGCAAAACTGACGTCGCTGACAGTGCTGTCTTGCAAGCTGACCGGCGCCGATTTGTCGGAAGCAGCAACGATGGGGCTGGGGCTTTCGGAGACCCTGCTAATCGACGCCAAGCTTCCTGGCGTCAGCTTTCGTAAGCAGAGGCTCGTCAAACTGGATCTGAGCCGGGCTGACCTGCGTGGTTGCGACTTCCGGATGGGCCCGCCGAGTCAGCTCGGTGAAACTTCCACGTGGAAGTCGCCAATGTGCCACGGCGTCATTGCTGCCTTTTTGCTCGCCCGATCCCCATCGTGGAAGTCGCTGCGGAGGCCGACGCCATGGTGACGGTGTTCGGCATTCTGAATCTCACCGAGGACTCCTTCTTCGATGAGAGCCGGCGGCTAGACCCCGCCGGCGCTGTCACCGCGGCGATCGAAATGCTGCGAGTCGGATCAGACGTCGTGGATGTCGGACCGGCCGCCAGCCATCCGGACGCGAGGCCTGTATCGCCGGCCGATGAGATCAGACGTATTGCGCCGCTCTTAGACGCCCTGTCCGATCAGATGCACCGTGTTTCAATCGACAGCTTCCAACCGGAAACCCAGCGCTATGCGCTCAAGCGCGGCGTGGGCTACCTGAACGATATCCAAGGATTTCCTGACCCTGCGCTCTATCCCGATATTGCTGAGGCGGACTGCAGGCTGGTGGTTATGCACTCAGCGCAGCGGGATGGCATCGCCACCCGCACCGGTCACCTTCGACCCGAAGACGCGCTCGACGAGATTGTGCGGTTCTTCGAGGCGCGGGTTTCCGCCTTGCGACGGAGCGGGGTCGCTGCCGACCGGCTCATCCTCGATCCGGGGATGGGATTTTTCTTGAGCCCCGCACCGGAAACATCGCTGCACGTGCTGTCGAACCTTCAAAAGCTGAAGTCGGCGTTGGGGCTTCCGCTATTGGTCTCGGTGTCGCGGAAATCCTTCTTGGGCGCCACCGTTGGCCTTCCTGTAAAGGATCTGGGTCCAGCGAGCCTTGCGGCGGAACTTCACGCGATCGGCAATGGCGCTGACTACGTCCGCACCCACGCGCCTGGAGATCTGCGAAGCGCAATCACCTTCTCGGAAACCCTCGCGAAATTTCGCAGTCGCGACGCCAGAGACCGAGGGTTAGATCATGCCTAGCATTCACCTTCCGGCCGCCCGCTAGCGGACCCTGGTCAGGTTCCGCGAAGGTGGGCGCAGACATGCTGGGCTCGTCAGGATCAAACTGCACTATGAGGCGGCGGTTCATACCGCGCCAGGGGAGCGAATGGACAGCGAGGAGCCTCCGAACGTTCGGGTCGCCGAGCGAGGCGTCGCGGGATTCTATGTGGGGCCCGTCGCGGACCACATCAATCGAGCGGTGGGGGCCGCCGGGGGCGCCCTGCGCTGCGAGGATCTGCACCTCCACCGGACTGACTTCGAGCCGACTATTGAGACGACCTATCGGGGATGGAGAATCCACCAGACCGGCTTGCCGAGCCAAGGGATGATCTTGCTCGAGGCGCTGAACATCGCCGAATGCGAACCTGCGTCGCACCTCGCCGAAATCAACGCGCAGGGTGGCAATGCGTCGCACTTCATCCAGCCTCGACAAATGCTGCGCGCTCATGATCGCCGCTTCGCGCGCCATGACGGCGTAGCGGTTGGCGTGAATGGTGCGAGCCCGGTTTGGCTCGATGGCCAAGCTACGGGTAATCTCCAGTCTGTCGATCACCGAAGCGAGATTGCTGGCGCTTGGCGATTCCGGATATTCACGCAGCCACGTCAACGTCGTTCTGCCTGGGCCCCGTCCCGCGACCAGCAATTGTGCGAGATTGTCTTTCTGTTCAGCAGAAAGGTCCCGCGCTATTCCGGCATAGGCAGATTTTCGCATACGGGCACGAGCGACCAGTGCAATGCGCTCGAACGTATCGCTTGCCGGCAAGGTGACATTGTTGTCGCGCATGGCTCGCACCATTGCCATGACAATCGCCTCGCCCCTGTCGGTCGATGCCGCTGCATCGACGGCGATTTCGAACAGCGTTCGCCTGTCAGGGGCCAGGAACGGACGCATGCCCAGCCACGCCTCGGCTTGAGCGCGATGTTCGCGAAGTGTCGGGGATCGATCAGCATAGAGGTCGAAGTCGCTGAGAGTGCAGGCAAGCTGCTCGGCGAGCAGTCCCAGCATCGACATTGGCGGGGTTTCATCGGCGCGCAGTGCGCGGCCAGGCTCGCGTAGATAACAGAGCTGGACTGCAAAGCCGATCCGATTGGCCGGTCGGCGGCGGCGGAAGATTTCTGCAAGCTCTTCGGTCCCCAACGTATAGAGTCGCTCAATAGTGGAGAGGTCGCTCGGGGGATCAAACAGAGCGGTCCGCTGCGCGGGAGTGAGGATGGTTTTACCCGCCATGCGCAAATCCTAAATTTTGAGTGTCATTTATTCATATTGACCATCCTTTATCGATCATAGATAAAATGACCGATTATGTGACATAGTCAGCCCCGGTTGCGGGAACGTGACGGTAGTGCTCCATAAACGAACGTTTGTGATACATGCTGATCGGATATGCCCGCGTCTCCAAAGCCGATGGCTCGCAGTCTCTCGACCTGCAGCACGACGCCTTGCGCGCCGCAGGTGTCGAACGGGACAATATCTATGATGATCTTGCTTCCGGCGGTCGTGATGATCGCCCTGGCTTGACTGCCTGCCTCAAGTCATTGCGTGACGGCGATGTGCTGGTGGTCTGGAAGCTCGATCGCCTCGGACGATCGCTTGCCCATCTGGTCAACACGGTGAAGGAGCTGTCAGACCGCAAGATCGGCCTGCGGGTTCTGACTGGAAAGGGCGCTCAGATCGACACCACGACTGCGTCCGGTCGCATGGTGTTCGGAATCTTCGCCACCTTGGCCGAGTTCGAGCGGGATCTGATCCGAGAGCGCACCATGGCGGGTCTCGCCTCCGCGAGAGCGCGCGGTCGCAAGGGCGGACGAAAATTCGCGCTCACCAAAGCTCAGGTGCGTCTCGCGCAAGCCGCCATGGCCCAGCGCGATACTTCAGTTTCCGATCTCTGCAAGGAACTCGGCATCGAGCGCGTCACTCTCTACCGATATGTCGGTCCCAAAGGCGAGCTCAGAGACCATGGAAAGCATGTTCTCGGACTTACGTAGTGGACTTGCCTCGGTTTCGTTCCGGTCTTTTTGAGAGCATTATTTGTTATCAAGGAGACCATATATGTCATTAAAGCATAGTGATGAATTTAAGCGTGATGCAGTTCGCATAGCACTCACTAGTGGCTTAACACGCCGTCAAGTTGCGTCAGATTTAAGTATTGGGCTTTCCACGCTTGGGAAATGGATCGCATCAATTTCCGATGAAACTAAAATTCCTACCCAAGACACTGATCTTCTGCGTGAGAATGAACGTTTACGCAAAGAGAACCGTATCCTTCGGGAGGAGAGGGAGATATTAAAAAAGGCAGCAATATTTTTCGCAGTACAAAAGCTGTGAGATTTCAGTTTATTACGGATTACCGTGGCTCTCTCTCACGTTCACGCATATGTCGTTTGATGGGCGTAACAGATCGTGGTTTACGTGCATGGAAACGCCGTCCTCCATCACTGCGCCAGCGTCGTGATCTTATACTTCTAGCGCATATACGTGAGCAGCATCGGTTGTGTTTGGGGAGCTATGGTAGGCCGCGTATGACAGAAGAGTTGAAAGCGCTGGGCCTGCAGGTTGGGCAGCGTCGGGTTGGACGTTTGATGCGCCAGAATAACATTACAGTTGTTCGAACGCGTAAATTCAAACGGACAACGGATAGTCATCATACCTTCAACATTGCACCGAACCTATTAAAACAAGACTTTAGCGCAAGCGCACCCAACCAGAAATGGGCAGGCGATATCACTTATGTTTGGACCAGAGAAGGATGGGTCTATCTTGCTGTTATCCTTGACCTGTATTCCCGTCGCGTGATTGGCTGGGCAACAGGTGATCGATTAAAGCAGGATCTTGCATTAAGGGCACTGAATATGGCGTTGGCTTTACGCAAACCACCACCGGGTTGTATTCAACACACAGACCGTGGGAGCCAATATTGCGCTCATGAATATCAAAAGCTACTGCTCAAACATCAATTGCTGCCGTCCATGAGCGGGAAAGGCAATTGTTTTGATAACTCCGCAGTAGAAAGCTTCTTTAAATCATTAAAGGCTGAGTTGATTTGGCGCAGACACTGGCAAACAAGGCGAGATATTGAGATTGCAATCTTCGAATATATAAATGGCTTTTATAATCCACGCCGAAGACATTCAACACTCGGCTGGAAATCGCCGGTGGCATTTGAGAAAAAAGCCGCTTAAAATGAGAGATAGACCGGAACACAACCGGTGCAAGTCCATAGCAACTCGTTTCTTTTCGCAGGTTGAGCCACCTCCGCGCTTCATCAGAAAACTGAAGGAACCTCCATTGAATCGAACTAATATTTTTTTTGGTGAATCGCATTCTGACTGGTTGCCTGTCAGAGGCGGAGAATCTGGTGATTTTGTTTTTCGACGTGGTGACGGGCATGCCTTCGCGAAAATCGCACCTGCTTCCCGCCGCGGTGAGCTCGCTGGAGAGCGTGACCGCCTCATTTGGCTCAAAGGTCGAGGTGTGGCTTGCCCCGAGGTGATCAACTGGCAGGAGGAACAGGAGGGTGCATGCTTGGTGATAACGGCAATTCCGGGAGTACCGGCGGCTGATCTGTCTGGAGCGGATTTGCTCAAAGCGTGGCCGTCAATGGGGCAGCAACTTGGCGCTGTTCACAGCCTATCGGTTGATCAATGTCCGTTTGAGCGCAGGCTGTCGCGAATGTTCGGACGCGCCGTTGATGTGGTGTCCCGCAATGCCGTCAATCCCGACTTCTTACCGGACGAGGACAAGAGTACGCCGCAGCTCGATCTTTTGGCTCGTGTCGAACGAGAGCTACCGGTGCGGCTCGACCAAGAGCGCACCGATATGGTTGTTTGCCATGGTGATCCCTGCATGCCGAACTTCATGGTGGACCCTAAAACTCTTCAATGCACGGGTCTGATCGACCTTGGGCGGCTCGGAACAGCAGATCGCTATGCCGATTTGGCACTCATGATTGCTAACGCCGAAGAGAACTGGGCAGCGCCAGATGAAGCAGAGCGCGCCTTCGCTGTCCTATTCAATGTATTGGGGATCGAAGCCCCCGACCGCGAACGCCTTGCCTTCTATCTGCGATTGGACCCTCTGACTTGGGGTTGATGTTCATGCCGCCTGTTTTTCCTGCTCATTGGCACGTTTCGCAACCTGTTCTCATTGCGGACACCTTTTCCAGCCTCGTTTGGAAAGTTTCATTGCCAGACGGGACTCCTGCAATCGTCAAGGGATTGAAACCTATAGAAGACATTGCTGATGAACTGCGCGGGGCCGACTATCTGGTATGGCGCAATGGGAGGGGAGCAGTCCGGTTGCTCGGTCGTGAGAACAATCTGATGTTGCTCGAATATGCCGGGGAGCGAATGCTCTCTCACATCGTTGCCGAGCACGGCGACTACCAGGCGACCGAAATTGCAGCGGAACTAATGGCGAAGCTGTATGCCGCATCTGAGGAACCCCTGCCTTCTGCCCTTCTCCCGATCCGGGATCGCTTTGCAGCTTTGTTTCAGCGGGCGCGCGATGATCAAAACGCAGGTTGTCAAACTGACTACGTCCACGCGGCGATTATAGCCGATCAAATGATGAGCAATGCCTCGGAACTGCGTGGGCTACATGGCGATCTGCATCATGAAAACATCATGTTCTCCAGTCGCGGCTGGCTGGTGATAGATCCCGTCGGTCTGGTCGGTGAAGTGGGCTTTGGCGCCGCCAATATGTTCTACGATCCGGCTGACAGAGACGACCTTTGTCTCGATCCTAGACGCATTGCACAGATGGCGGACGCATTCTCTCGTGCGCTGGACGTCGATCCGCGTCGCCTGCTCGACCAGGCGTACGCTTATGGGCACTGTTGCAAAGTTAGCGATGAGGCAGCCTTTTGTCTTATTCAAAGGCCTTACATTTCAAAAACTCTGCTTACCAGGCGCATTTCGCCCAGGGGATCACCATAATAAAATGCTGAGGCCTGGCCTTTGCGTAGTGCACGCATCACCTCAATACCTTTGATGGTGGCGTAAGCCGTCTTCATGGATTTAAATCCCAGCGTGGCGCCGATTATCCGTTTCAGTTTGCCATGATCGCATTCAATCACGTTGTTCCGGTACTTAATCTGTCGGTGTTCAACGTCAGACGGGCACCGGCCTTCGCGTTTGAGCAGAGCAAGCGCGCGACCATAGGCGGGCGCTTTATCCGTGTTGATGAATCGCGGGATCTGCCACTTCTTCACGTTGTTGAGGATTTTACCCAGAAACCGGTATGCAGCTTTGCTGTTACGACGGGAGGAGAGATAAAAATCGACAGTGCGGCCCCGGCTGTCGACGGCCCGGTACAGATACGCCCAGCGGCCATTGACCTTCACGTAGGTTTCATCCATGTGCCACGGGCAAAGATCGGAAGGGTTACGCCAGTACCAGCGCAGCCGTTTTTCCATTTCAGGCGCATAACGCTGAACCCAGCGGTAAATCGTGGAGTGATCGACATTCACTCCGCGTTCAGCCAGCATCTCCTGCAGCTCACGGTAACTGATGCCGTATTTGCAGTACCAGCGTACGGCCCACAGAATGATGTCACGCTGAAAATGCCGGCCTTTGAATGGGTTCATGTGCAGCTCCATCAGCAAAAGGGGATGATAAGTTTATCACCACCGACTATTTGCAACAGTGCCATCTCGATAGGTATAGTGTTTTGCAGTTTAGAGGAGATATCGCGATGCATACGCGGAAGGCAATAACGGAGGCAATTCGAAAACTCGGAGTCCAAACCGGTGACCTGTTGATGGTGCATGCCTCACTTAAAGCGATTGGTCCGGTCGAAGGAGGAGCGGAGACGGTCGTTGCCGCGTTACGCTCCGCGGTTGGGCCGACTGGCACTGTGATGGGATACGCGTCGTGGGACCGATCACCCTACGAGGAGACTCTGAATGGCGCTCGGTTGGATGACAAAGCCCGCCGTACCTGGCCGCCGTTCGATCCCGCAACGGCCGGGACTTACCGTGGGTTCGGCCTGCTGAATCAATTTCTGGTTCAAGCCCCCGGCGCGCGGCGCAGCGCGCACCCCGATGCATCGATGGTCGCGGTTGGTCCGCTAGCTGAAACGCTGACGGAGCCTCACGAACTCGGTCACGCCTTGGGGGAAGGGTCGCCCGTCGAGCGGTTCGTCCGCCTTGGCGGGAAGGCCCTGCTGTTGGGTGCGCCGCTAAACTCCGTTACCGCATTGCACTACGCCGAGGCGGTTGCGGATATCCCCAACAAACGATGGGTGACGTATGAGATGCCGATGCTTGGAAGAAACGGTGAAGTCGCCTGGAAAACGGCATCAGAATACGATTCAAACGGCATTCTCGATTGCTTTGCTATCGAAGGAAAGCCGGATGCGGTCGAAACTATAGCAAATGCTTACGTGAAGCTCGGTCGCCATCGAGAAGGTGTCGTGGGCTTTGCTCAGTGCTACCTGTTCGACGCGCAGGACATCGTGACGTTCGGCGTCACCTATCTTGAGAAGCACTTCGGAGCCACTCCGATCGTGCCAGCACACGAAGCCGCCCAGCGCTCTTGCGAGCCTTCCGGTTAGAGGCCGTCGACAATGATAATCTGGATCAACGGACCTTTCGGCGCCGGAAAGACGACTCTCGCTGAGCGGCTGCGCGATCGGCGTCCGAAATCGCTGATCTTTGACCCTGAGGAAATCGGGTTCGTGGTGAAAGAAACGGTCCCCATACCAGCGAGCGGAGACTATCAGGATCTCCCCTTGTGGAGGGGACTTACGATCGCTGCGGTCAGCGAGATTCGCAGGAATTACTCGCAGGACATCATCATCCCAATGACGCTCGTGCACCCGGACTATCAGAGGTGGCTCGGGAAATCTGCACAGCGGTGATAAGTGGAATTTCTGCCTGACTTCGGCTTAGATGCCGGGAACAGGAGATACCATGACAAGACGACCGCGCCGGAACCACAGCCCGGCTTTCAAGGCAAAAGTGGCGCTCGCCGCGATCCGAGGTGAGCAGACGCTGGTGGAATTGTCCCAGCAGTTCGACGTGCATGCCAACCAGATCAAACAGTGGAAAGACCAGCTCCTTGATGGGGCGACAGGCGTTTTCGGCGATGAAGCGAAGGCGGAACCGGCAGGTCCAACCGTCGATGTCAAAACGCTGCACGCCAAAATAGGCGAACTGACATTGGAGAATGATTTTTTAGCCGGAGCGCTCGGCAAAGCGGGATTGCTGGGCGGAAAGAAATGATCGACCGAACACACAAACTGTCGGTCGCACGTCAGGCCAGGCTTCTCGGCTTCAGCCGTGGCAGTGTCTACTATTCTCCACGTCAAGTGTCCGACGGCGATCTGGACCTGATGCGGCGGATCGACGAACTGCACCTCGACTATCCGTTCGCCGGAAGTCGGATGTTGCAAGGGCTTTTGAGGGGTGAAGGGACCGAGGTCGGGCGGTTGCACGTCGCCACGCTGATGAAGAAGATGGGCATCGAGGCAATCTACCGTCGCCCGAACACCTCCAAACCAGCGCCAGGTCACAAAATCTATCCTTATCTCCTGCGCAAGCTGGCGGTCACCCGGCCCAACCAGGTCTGGGCAATGGACATAACGTATGTGCCGATGGCGCGGGGATTCGTCTATCTCTGCGCCGTCGTGGACTGGTTTAGCCGGCGGGTTCTGTCCTGGCGGCTGTCGATCACGATGGAGGCGGACTTCTGCATCGAAGCGGTCGAGGACGCGCTGGCCCGCTATGGAAAGCCTGAAATATTCAACACCGATCAGGGTTCGCAGTTCACCTCCATCGACTTCACAGCCGTGCTGAAGAAGGCGGAGATCGCCATCTCGATGGATGGCAAGGGCGCGTGGCGCGACAACGTCTTCGTCGAGCGGCTCTGGCGGTCGATCAAATACGAAGAGGTCTATCTCCACGCCTACAAGACCGTATCCGAGGCTCGCGCTGGCATCGGCCGCTATCTCGCCTTCTACAATAGCCGACGTCCACATTCATCCCTTGACCGGCAGACGCCGGATCAGGCCTACTTCAACGCGCTGGCACCAATGATGGTGGCGGCATAATCAAGGCGGAAATCCACTTAGCAAAACGCCCAAAACTGTTCAGACAAACCGAGCCACCTCTGATGTCAGCAACAGATGGTCACGCTTTCCTTATCGCTGGCAGATTTTATCGACCACCTCACCAACACGGTCGAAGTCTTCTGCCAGCAGATCGCTCTCTGCAAAACATAGCAATCTTGTCCTACTGCGGTGATTGGGCAGCCGGTGGCGAAGATCTCATCAACGAAATCCGGGATCTGATCTTTACGCATTTCATCCTCCTGATGGCAGGGCGCCGATCGCATGATCTGAATAAGGTATGATCGTCATGGCTGACTGACCGCGCGACGCTTTCAGCGGCGTTGAGGCATAACCGGAGAGCCGCCGTTCATACGTGATGCGGCCTGCACATAGGAAACATGTCCTCACCGTAGAAGTGCAGCCGGATATGATGGCGCCGGCACAGCCAGCGGACGTTCAAAGGCTCGTCATACCTGTCATGATGCGCGTCCACGTGCGCGCAATCACCGTCAATCGACTGATGTTATCCAACATCTGTCCGAGACCCTGCCAGGCATTCCTCAGCGCGCGTGACCAAGAACAACTTTTGAGGTAGGTTGGTGCTGAGTACGGCCGCAGCCTGATAGGCTGCCGCAGCTTGGTCTTGGAAACCAAGACGCGAAAGGAAATCCGCCCGCGTCGCGTGAAAAAGCGGGTAGGTCTCCACGTCCCACTCGTCCTCAATCGCCTTAAGGACCGCCATCCCTGCAGCGGGGTTCATGGCCCACGACACAGCGACTGCTCGATTGAGGGCAACTACGTATGTAGGGCTCAACAGGAAGAGCGCGTCATATCTCGCCAGTATCTCTCGCCAATTGGTGTCTCGAAAGCTCGCAGCCCGCGCGTGACAAGCAGAAATCAACGCTTGCAGAAGATACCATCCAGTGGGAGACGACATGCGGCATGCTCGCTCAACTATCTCCAGACCTCGACGTATGAGCAATCGATCCCACAAGCCACGATCCTGACGATCGAGCGGCACTGGCAAGCCTTGACGATCTTGTCGGGCAAGCAGCCGAGAGCACTGGAGTTCCATGAGGGCTAAAAGACCAAGTACCTCAGGCTCCTCTGGCTTGATATGCGCTAGGGTCAGGACTCATTGCTCATAGCCAGAAGATAACGGTCGCAGCGAGAGCGATGGCGGAGAGAAAGGCCAT
Organism: Sphingomonas sp. FARSPH; assembly: GCF_003355005.1. Taxonomy (NCBI): domain Bacteria; kingdom Pseudomonadati; phylum Pseudomonadota; class Alphaproteobacteria; order Sphingomonadales; family Sphingomonadaceae; genus Sphingomonas; species Sphingomonas sp. FARSPH. Next base: position 70,753 of record NZ_CP029988.1, read on the forward strand.
TGGGCACCGGTCGTAACGCGTAGCGACACGCCGCCAGTCTTTGAGACGCCCGAACATGATCTCGATCCGGTTGCGCCGTTTGTAGCGGCGTTTGTCGTATTTGATGGTCTTCTTGCGGGATTTTCGACCTGGAATGCAGGGAGTGATCCCCTTCGCCTGTAAAGCGTCACGATACCAGTCGGCATCATAGCCACGGTCGGCCAGCAACCATTTGGCCTTGGGAAGTTCATCAAGCAAGGCGGCAGCACCGGTGTAATCGCTGACCTGGCCTGCCGTTATGAAGAAGCTGATCGGGCGACCACTCGCATCCGTTACGGCATGAAGCTTGGTGTTCATGCCGCCTTTCGTGCGTCCAATCAGGCGGCCCGCGCCCCCTTTTTTACCCGCAAGCTGGAAGCCGTGCGGTGGGCCTTGAGATAGGTCGCATCGATCATGATGGTCTTGTGCTCTGCGGCTTCAGGCACGGCCAGACCTTCCATCATCTGGATAAATACGCCCTTGTCGCCCCAGCGTTTCCAGCGGTTATAAAGCGTCTTCGCCGGGCCATATTCCTTCGGCGCATCACGCCAACGCAGCCCGTTGCGGTTGACGAAGATGATGCCGCTCAGAACGCGTCGATCATCAACGCGCTGGCGGCCATGGCTCTTGGGGAAATAGGGCTGAAGACGAGCCATTTGCTCGTCCGTCAGCCAAAACAAATTACTCATCAGTCGGGCTCCTATACGCCCATCTGAATCACAGCCGTCAGTTCAAATCAATGGGTCCTGACCCTAAACACGGCATCCGCCGAAACGGTCGCTCATGCGCGTGAGCTTCTTGGTCCTTCGCTGCTTGCTATTCGCGCGGAGGCGGAGCGGGCGGCGAGACGACGCGGATAAACGCTTGGCCAAAAAGCCACCAACGGCGACGGTCCTCCACCTCGGTCAAGCAGCGAGAGGTAGAGTGATATCTCGATGGCACTGTTGCAAAGTTAGCGATGAGGCAGCCTTTTGTCTTATTCAAAGGCCTTACATTTCAAAAACTCTGCTTACCAGGCGCATTTCGCCCAGGGGATCACCATAATAAAATGCTGAGGCCTGGCCTTTGCGTAGTGCACGCATCACCTCAATACCTTTGATGGTGGCGTAAGCCGTCTTCATGGATTTAAATCCCAGCGTGGCGCCGATTATCCGTTTCAGTTTGCCATGATCGCATTCAATCACGTTGTTCCGGTACTTAATCTGTCGGTGTTCAACGTCAGACGGGCACCGGCCTTCGCGTTTGAGCAGAGCAAGCGCGCGACCATAGGCGGGCGCTTTATCCGTGTTGATGAATCGCGGGATCTGCCACTTCTTCACGTTGTTGAGGATTTTACCCAGAAACCGGTATGCAGCTTTGCTGTTACGACGGGAGGAGAGATAAAAATCGACAGTGCGGCCCCGGCTGTCGACGGCCCGGTACAGATACGCCCAGCGGCCATTGACCTTCACGTAGGTTTCATCCATGTGCCACGGGCAAAGATCGGAAGGGTTACGCCAGTACCAGCGCAGCCGTTTTTCCATTTCAGGCGCATAACGCTGAACCCAGCGGTAAATCGTGGAGTGATCGACATTCACTCCGCGTTCAGCCAGCATCTCCTGCAGCTCACGGTAACTGATGCCGTATTTGCAGTACCAGCGTACGGCCCACAGAATGATGTCACGCTGAAAATGCCGGCCTTTGAATGGGTTCATGTGCAGCTCCATCAGCAAAAGGGGATGATAAGTTTATCACCACCGACTATTTGCAACAGTGCCGATAAAAATATATCATCATGAACAATAAAACTGTCTGCTTACATAAACAGTAATACAAGGGGTGTTATGAGCCATATTCAACGGGAAACGTCTTGCTCGAGGCCGCGATTAAATTCCAACCTGGATGCTGATTTATATGGGTATAGATG